>CANGMU010000012.1 GCA_947454665.1 Pseudomonadota bacterium
CTCGACTATGCGACGGAGGGCGAGATCCGCAACGTGCTGCTCGAACGTCCTGACAGGCCCACCACGCTGGTGATCGCGCACCGCTATTCGATGGTCGCGCCGGCCGACCATGTGGTGCTGCTGGCCCGCGGTCAGGTTCAGGACGAAGGCAGCGTGCAGGCACTCATCGCGCGCAATGCCTGGTTTGCGGCGTTTGCCGCGGGCAGCAGCAGGCGCGCCAACCGGGAGCAGCCACGATGACCGAGCAGCGCTGGAGCAAAGCCCGCACCTTCATCGCCGGCGCGTCGAGTGCGGCAGTCGTCCTGCTGGCCTTCCTGGTCCCGTCCCTGCAGGACCAATGGGATCGCCATGAAACGCGCCTCGCCGTCGACCGCTATGTGTCCGTCGGCGATCGCCTGCTGCAGGAAGGCCATTACGCCTCCGCCGAACAGTCCTATAACCGTGCTGTGGAACTGGCCGGTTACCAGCGCTATGACCTCATCGAGAAGCAACTCCGGGCGCGCGTCATGCGCGTCTATGAGGACCCGGCCTGGCACGGCCGGACGCCTGACGAAGTGACCGAAGCCGATTACATCTACCTGCTGGAAGTGCAGCGCGCACCGGCCCAGGCCAGGGAGCGTGCGGCGACGCTCTCGGCCTACGGGGTCTATCTCGCGGGCCTCAACCGGCTGTCGGATGCCGAGGCCCGGTTGCAGGAATCCGCGGCGCTGGATCCGAAGAGCCCGGACCCGCATGTGAACCTCGGTAATCTCTACGACGATCTGCATCGCTACACGGATGCCGAAAGCCAATACCGTGCGGCGATCACGCTGGACCCGAAGGGCGCCAGCGCGACCTACAACCTGGGGCTCCTGCTGCTCGCGCGCAATCGACCGGCCGAGGCCGAGCCGTTGTTCCGCGAACTGCTCGCGCAGGGGGGCAACGACAGCGATGTGCGCAGTGCGCTCACGCAGTCCCTGGCAGCGCAAGGCAAGCCCGCCCCCGATGCCCCGGTCAACCCTGCTGCCCGTCGACCGTTGAGGAAACCATGAACCGCCGAATCCTCGCCTGTCTTGCGATGCTCGCTCTGGCGGCCTGCGCCACGCCGGGCGCGCGCCGCCCCACCGCACCGGACCTGGACTACAGCCAGTACGCCGGTGCGGAACTGACCGACTTCTTCTACTTCCGCGTGGACGGCTGGGAAGTCGTCGGACGCGACCAGCTCATCCTGTGGACGGGCATGCGCGAGGCCTACCTGCTGAAGGTCTGGGAACCCTGTCCTGAGCTGCAGTTCGCCTTCACGCTCGGGTTCACGTCGCGGCTCAACCACGTGACGCGCTTTGACAAGGTGCTCGTCGGCCGCGATATCTGCCCCATCGGCTCGATCAGGAAGCTCGACGTGCCCCGCCTCAAGGCCGATCGCCTCAAGGCGCGTCGGCCTTGAGTGTCCGCTTGAAGAACGACAGGATCGTCGAGATCGCGTGAGGCCCCTGGTCCGCGCGGCGGATCAGTCCGTGCTTGCCGCCGGGATAGGTCATCAGCTCGAAAGGACGGTTCGCGTCCTGCAGGGCCTTCATCAGGGACGTGCTGTGCTGGAACAGCACGTTGTCATCCGCCATGCCGTGCACCAGTAACAGCGGCCTGCGCAGCGACGCGGCGAGCGGCAGCACGCTCGCGCTGTCATAGCCCGCCGCGTTGCCCTGCGGCGTGCCCATGTAGCGTTCGGTGTAGTGCGTGTCGTAAAGCCGCCAGTCCGTCACCGGCGCGCCGGAGACCGCAGCGGCGAAATGCTCCGGTGCACGCAGGATGGCCTGCAGCGACATGTAGCCCCCATAACTCCAGCCGAAGATGCCGACCCGTTGCCCGTCGACGAAGGGCAGGCTGCGCAGGAAGTCCACGCCCGCGACCTGATCCTGCAGTTCAACATCGGAGAGATGTCGCCAGGACGCTGTCTCGAAGCGCTCGCCGCGCTGGCCGCTGCCGCGGTTGTCCAGCTGGAAAACGACGAAGCCCTCGCTTGCCATCACCTGATGCAGGCGGTCCCAGAAGCCACCCCAGTTGTCCGTCACGTTCTGTGCATGCGGACCACCATAGACCTCGACGAGCACCGGATAGCGCTTGCCGGGGACCATGCTGGGCGGCGTGATGAGCTTGTAGTGCAGGGTCTGCCCATCGGTTGCGGTCAGCGTGCCGAAGCGCGGCGTGGAATGGACATCCAGATAGCGCGCGTAGGGATGCTTTTCGTCGAGCGCGTTCGCGGCCAGCACCTCGAGCGGCTTGCCGTCCGCGGCGCGCAAGGTCACTGACGGGGGATGGTCGTGGCTGGAATGGCTGTCGAGGAAGATCGATGCATCCTCCGACATCGCCACGCTGTGCGTGCCGGCTGCCTGCGTGATGCGTTCGGGCTCGCCGCCGGCCAGTTTCACGCGATAGAGCTGTCGCTCGATCACCGAAGCTGCGTTGGAGAGGTAATACACATAGCCGCGCTTTTCATCGACGCCGCGCAGTCCCGAGTTGCTGCTCTCGCCGATCGTCATGCTCTCGCCGCGCGTCAGTTGGCGGATGAGCCGGCCTTCGAGGTCGTAGAGGTAGAGATGACGATAACCGTCGCGATCCGATGCCCAGATAAAGCGCTCCGAGCGCGTCAGGAAATGCAGGTCGTTGTGCAGCGGCACCCAGAATCGGCTGCTCTCGGTGAGCAGCGTGCGCGTCGTGCCCGTTGTCGCGTCGGCGAGCAGCAGGTCCAGTCTCTTCTGGTCGCGGTTCTGCCGCTGCACGGCGAGCCGCTTCGAATCCGGCAGGAACTGCGCGCGCGCCAGGTAGACATCGGCGTTCTGCCCGAGATCCACCTTCACGGCTGCCTGGGGCGCCGACAGCGGCGCCACATAGAGGTCTACGGTGGCGTTGGCGGCGCCCGCATGCGGATAACGCTGCGCGACGACCTGCACGTCCTTCGCGCCGATCTCGAAGCGCTGGGTCTCCGCGACCGGGGATTCGTCAACGCAGGTATAGGCGATGCGCGTCTCGTCCGGTGACCACCAGTAACCGGTACTGCGATCCATCTCTTCCTGCGCGATGAACTCCGCCGTGCCCGCGCTGACCAGACCCTTTGCGCTGGTGGTGATGGCGGTCTCGCGACCCGTGGCCAGTTCGATCACGTACAGGTTCTGGTCACGGATGAAACTCACGTAATGGCCCCGCGGCGAGAAGCGGGCATCGGTCTCGTAGGCCGCGGTGTCCGTCAGCCTTTGCAGCGCCTGCTCCGCGGGCGCGGCCAGGTCATAGACATAGAGGTCGCCGCCCAACGGCACGAGCACATGTCGTGAATCCGGCGCAAAGCGGTATTCGACGATGCCCGACAGGGCCGCGCTGCGCTGCCGTTCGCGCCGCGAAGCTTCCTCGGCCGACAGCGTTTCACCGCCCGGCGGCAGCAGCTTGCGGGAATCGACGAGCCGGTGGTGCGCATGCGTGCGCAGTTCATAGGCCCAGAGGTCCTGTCGGTCCGGGTTGTCGTCGGCGCCCTTCAGATACGCGACCTGTTTGCCGTCCGGTGACAGACGCGCGCTGCGCAGTGTCTGGCCGGCCAGATCCGGCGCGGCGAAGAGCCGCTCGACGGTGAGCTTCTCGGCCTGGGCGGTGCCTGCAAACAGCGGCAGCGACATCGCGAGGGCTGGAATAAGATGGCGTGAAAGCCAGTCAGGTGTGCGCATGACAGCAAGTGTAAGCAGCAGGTCCCGGGCCAGCCAACAGGGCCGTCGTGCCCACGGTCGACGGCTGGTGAAATGCTCGCTTCTGGTCGCCACGGCCTTGATGGCCGCCTGCGCCACGGGTTCGCACCTGCGGCCCGTCGCGACGCCAAACACCGCCGTGACGTCCGTTGTCGACGACTTCAACGGGACCACGGTCCCGGATCCTTACCGTTGGATGGAGTCGCTCGATGCACCCGCCGTGAAGGACTGGGTCGCGCGGCAGAACGGCGTGACGCTGCCCTATCTCGCGGCCTTGCCCCATCGCGCGCCCTTGCAGAAGCGCCTGGCCGAGCTGTACCGCTACGAGCGTTTCGGCGTACCGGTCGAGGCCGGCGGCAGGCTGTTCTTCCTGCGGAATGATGGTCGACAGAGCCAGGCGGCCCTCCATGTGGCGGACCAGCCGGGGGATCTGGGGCGGCGCCTGATCGAGCCGGATTCGCTCAGCGGCGATGCCACGGTCTCGCTGGCGCGCTTCGTGCCTTCGCCTGATGGCAAGCATGTGGCATACGCCTTGTCAGTGTCCGGTTCCGACTGGACGACCTGGCATGTGCGGGAAGTGAACAGCGGCCAGGATCTTCCGGATCTGCTGCGCGAGACGAAATTCACGCGTGTGTCCTGGGCGCGCGACAGTTCGGGTTTCTTCTACAGCCGCTATCCGCAAGCGGATGACCAGCGCCAGCCGGTGATCCACTTCCATCGGCTGGGTGCGGCCCAGCTCGATGACAAGGCCGTCTACGCCGTGACCGACCATGCCACCCGCGTCCCGGAAGGGCAGGTCACGACCGACGGCCGCCTCCTGGTCGTCTCGCTCGAAGAGGGCACGTCCAGCAGCGGTGTGGACGTGGTGTCGCTGGATGGCAGCGGCAGGGTGCAGCGGCTCTTCGACGACTACCGCGGCTATTACGATTACATCGGCTCGCGCCAGGGCCAGGGCACAGAGTTGCTGTTCCGGACCAGCCGCGGCGCAGCGCGCTGGCAGGTTATTGCCGTGGATCCTGCGCGCCCGGCTGGCGAACGCGAGCGCGTCGTCGTGCCCGAGTCCGCCGACGCCATCGAATCCGCCGCACTGGTCGGTGGAACGGTGTTCGTCACGCGGCTGCATGACGCGCATGCGGTGGTTACGCGATATGACGCGGCCACGGGTCGCCTGCTCGGTGATCTGGCCTTGCCGGGCCTCGGTAGCGTGTCTGGCTTCACCGGCGATGAACGCTCTGCGGCGACGTATTTCAGTTACACCGATTTCCTCTCGCCGGCGCGGATCCTGCGCTTCGATGTACGCAGTGGCGCTCTCCAGGCCGTGCACGCGCCCGACCTCGGCGCCGACCTGTCCGCGTATGTCACCGAGCAGGTCTTCGCCCGCAGCCGCGATGGCACGCGCGTGCCGATCTTCCTCGTGCATCGGCGCGACATGCGGCGCGATGGCCGCAACCCCGTGATGCTCTATGGCTACGGCGGCTTCGACATTTCCCTCACGCCGTCCTTCTCTGCCGGAGTGCTGGCCTGGCTGGAACTGGGCGGCGTCTATGCCGTTGCGACCTTGCGCGGTGGCGGCGAATACGGCCGTGAGTGGTATCAGGCCGGCACGCGCACACGGAAACAGAACGTCTTCGACGATTTCATCGGCGCCGCGGAGCACCTCGTGCAATCCGGCGTCACCGCGCCGTCACGGCTCGTCATCCGTGGCGGCAGCAATGGCGGACTGCTGATCGGCGCCGTGCTCGCGCAGCGACCCGAGCTGTTCGGTGCCGCATTGCCCGACGTGGGCGTGATGGACATGCTGCGCTACCACCTCGCCAGCGCGAACGCACGGCTCTGGGCGGATGACTATGGCCTGTCCGACAACGCGGCCGACTTTAAGGCGCAGATCGCGTATTCGCCCTACCACAACATCGGTCGCCACCACTGCTATCCGCCGACGCTCGTCACCACTGCGGAACAGGATGATCGCGTGGTGCCCTGGCACAGCTTCAAGTTCACCGCGGCGCTGCAGGCGGCGCAGCGCTGCCCGTCACCGACGCTGATCCGCGTGGAAACACGCGCGGGCCACGGGGCGGGCAAGCCGGTCTGGATGCAGGTGGAGGAGATCGCCGATCAGTGGGCCTTCGCGGCCTCGGCATTGGGCATGCCGCTGCCTGCGCTGGCCGGGGGCGTTCAGTCGCGCTGAAGGTCGCTGGCGTCCGGTTCGCCGTCCAGCGTCGAGGGGGCGTCATCCGGGATCGCGCGATCGCCGGTGAACCAGGCTCCCAGGTCGACCATCTTGCAGCGCTCACTGCAGAAGGGGCGGAAGGCATTGTCGGACGACCATTCGGTCTCCCGACGGCAGGTGGGGCAGGGGACCTTCATTCAGCCGCAGCAGGTCAGCGTGAACGGGACATCCTCGTCTGCCTGGGAGGCGCGCTTCATCAGTCCGTTCCAGCGCAGGAAGCGCACGTTGCAGCGGTAATGGCTGCCGCTGATCTCGGGATAGAGGCCTGCGCTGGCGGGCACGCTGACGCGCAGCAGCTGCAGTGGCATGTCGCGTTCGAAGGTGATGCTCGAACAGCCGGCGAGCGCGACTTCCTGTCGCACGCGGCCGTTCTGGCGCGTCAGCCAGAGCAGTTCCGCGATGGCATCGCAGAGTGGCCGCAACAGCGCGAGCCACTCGTTGAAGGTCTGCATGCGGGATGCGGCGTCCTGGTTCAGCCAGAAGAAATAATCCGGCAGGTCGAATTCGCAGGTGCCGCCCGGGATGGCGCTGCGATGCTTGATCGCGGCGAGAAATTCCGAATCCCGCAAGGGCTGCAGGTAGGCGGCACCCGCCCCGGACAGCCCGCTGCGCAGACGGAGCAGGTTGCTCATCAACGCACGTAGCCGGCTGCTGTCGACGCCGGCCTTGTTCTGGAATTCGTTCAGCAGCGTGAGCTGGCGCTCCAGTTCCTTCAGCACGTCCGACCGCACGTCGCCACGCGTGGAGATCGCGAGGATGTCGATGAGGCTGGCCACGGCGGCGCGGCTGCCCCACTGGCTGGCCTTGTCGTTGTGGTAGATCGCCTGGCTGTACAGGTAATCGATGCGCAGGAACGTGCGCATCCGCTCATTGAGCGGCTGCTCGAAGACCAGGGGGGCGCTCGCCGCCGCCGGGAATTCGGTGTCCAGTTCCAGCTGTTCGGTCATCCGCCTATTCTGTCGCATCGCGACGCTGGTCGGCCAGCGCGCTGTAATGGTCGTGCAAGGCAGCCACCTGCGTCGCAAGCCCCAACAGGTCGGAATCGTTCACGATCACGTCATCGGCGACAGCCCGGCGTGCCTCGCGCGAGGCCTGGGCGGCCAGGATCGACGCCGCTTCCGCCGCGCTGGAACCGTCGCGCCGCTGCACGCGAAGTTGCTGCAGGGCCGGGTCGCAATCGACGATCAGCACCCGGTCGTAGCGGTGTTTCAGGTCTTTTTCGACGAGCAGGGGCACGGCGATCAGCTGGTAGCGTCCGCCGGCTGCCCGGCTCTGGCGTTCCGTTTCGGCGTGGATGGCCGGATGCGTGAGGGCCTCCAGGTCCGCGCGCGCGGTGGCATCGGCGAAGACGATCCTTCGCAGCTGGCGGCGATCCAGCTTGCCTGCCTCGTCCAGCACCGCGGTCCCGAAGCGGTTGGTGATCGCAGCCAGTGTCGGTGAGCCGGGCGCCACGATCTCCCGGGCGATGCGGTCCGTATCGATTACCGGAACGCCGAGTTGTTCGAACAGCGCGGCGACGGTGGACTTGCCGCTCGCAATGCCGCCCGTCAGGCCGACGCGCAGCGGCGGTGGTCCGCGCCGTCCCCGGCGCGGCCGGCGATCAGGGCGCGTAGAGCCCGAGATAGCCATCGACCAGTTCGCGACCGAACAGCAGGACGAGCCATCCAGCGGCGGCCAGGAAAGGGCCGAAGGGAATCGGCACGCCCTTGTCGTGGCGACGGAAGACGATCATCGCGATACCGACGAGGGCCCCAACGCCGGCGGCGGCCAACACGATCGGCAGCAGCATCTGCCAGCCCAGCCAGGCGCCCAGCGCCGCCAGGAGCTTGAAGTCCCCGTAGCCCATGCCTTCCTTGCCCGTCAGCAGGCGGAAGAGATGGAACAGGCTCCACAACGACAGATAACCCGCCAACGCGCCGATCACGGCAGCACGCAGGTCCACGGGCAGCGTCTGGCCGGCCGTGGCCGCAGGCAATACCAGGCTCGCAAACAGACCCAGCCACAGCAGTGGCAGGGTCAGGTTGTCCGGCAGCAGTTGCGTGTCGAGGTCGATGCCGGCCAGCGCGACGAGGAACCAGGTCAGCACCAGCGCTGCGGCACAGGCGGGCCCCCAGCCGAACTTCCAGGCCACGACCGCCGATGCGAGGCCCGTGGCCAGTTCGAACAGCGGGTAACGCAGGCCGATCGGCCGGGCGCAGCCCGCGCAGCGGCCGCGCAGGAGCAGATAGCTGATCACGGGGATGTTCTGCAGCGACGTGATCGGCGCCTTGCAGCCCGGGCAGCAGGAGCGGGGACGGATGAGATCGAAGGGCGCTTCTTCCGGTGAGGTTTTGCCGTCCAAGGCCAGCGCCTCCGCGCGCCAGCGGCGTTCGAGCATGACCGGCACACGCAGGATCACGACGTTGAGGAAGCTGCCGACCAGCAGACCCAGAACGAGGCTGCAGCCGATGAACAGCGCCGGCGTCGTGGCGAGCAGTTCGATCAAACGACCGAACCCATCTTGAAGATCGGCAGGTACATGGCGACCACGAGGCCGCCGACCAGCACGCCGAGGATCGCCATGATCAAGGGTTCCAGCAGGCTCGACATGGAGTCGACGGCGTTGTCGACTTCTTCCTCGTAAATGGTCGCGACCTTGCCGGACATCGTGTCCAGCGCGCCGGCTTCTTCGCCGACGGCGATCATCTGCACGACCATGTTCGGGAACAGTCCGGTGTTGTCCATGGCGATCTGCAGGCGCTGGCCGGTGGCCACCTCGTCCCGCATGCGGAGCACCGCCTGCTCGAACACGATATTGCCCGTGGCGCCGGCCACGGAACGCAGCGCCTCGACCAGCGGCACACCGGCCGCGAACATGGTGGACAGCGTGCGGGCATAGCGCGCGATGGCGGATTTGTAGAGGATCGGTCCGATGATCGGCAGCTTGAGGGACATGCGGTTCATCCACTCACGCAACTTCGCCGAGCGCTTCTGCGCGTAGAGGAATCCATAAGTCGCCGCCGCGATGACCGCAACCATGTACGGTCCGTCGCTCCGGACGGCCTTGGACAGGTTGATGACCATTTGCGTGAAGGTCGGCAGGTCCGCGCCGAAGCCTTTGAACAGTTCCTCGAACTGCGGGATGACCCAGATCAGCAACACGGTCGTGACGATCAGGGCCACGACCAGCACCGCTGTCGGGTAGAAGAGGGCCTTCTTGACCTTCTTCTTGATCGACTCGGTCTTTTCCTTGTACGTGGCGATCTTTTCCAGCAGCGAATCCAGCGCACCGGCGTGTTCGCCGGCCTCCACCAGGTTCACATAGAGGTTGTCGAACTGCAGCGGCCGCCTGCCCAGCGCCTCGTGCAGGGAAACACCGGCCTCGATGTCCACCTTGATCTCGCGGATCAGCTTCTGCATGGCAGGCTTGTCGATGCCCGTCGCGCAGATCTCGAAGGCCTGCACCAGCGGTATGCCGGCACCGAGCATCGTGGCCAGCTGGCGGCTGAAGAGGGCGATGTCCTCGGGCTTGATCTTGCCGCCACTCAGCAGTGAGCCCGACTGCTTGCGCACCTTCGTGGGCGCCACGCCCTGTCGGCGCAGCACCGCGCGAAGGGCCGCTTCGTTGGCGGCGATCGTCCGGCCCGTGACGCGCTGGCCGCGACGGTCTCTGCCTTCCCAACTGAAGACCTTTTCGATCTTGGTGATGTTGCCGGCTTGCTTGTGTGCCATCGCTGGGGACCTAGTCGATTGTCACGCTGTTGATTTCATCGAGGCTGGTCACACCGGCCGAAACCTTGGCCAGTCCCGCGCGGCGCAGGTCCCAGATGCCCATGTTGTCGGCCGCATCGCCGATCTCGATGGCGTTGCCGCCGGCCATGATGATCCGGCCGATCTCTTCCGTCACGGGCAGCACCTGATAGATGCCGGTGCGGCCCTTGTAGCCGTCCGTGCAGGCGTCGCAGCCCTTCGGGCCATAGATACGGAAACCCGTGGCAATGTCTTCCGCCCGGAAGCCTTCCTTGAGCAGGGCTTCCGGCGGCACGTCGAGCGGGACCTTGCAGTGGTTGCACAACCGGCGCGCGAGGCGCTGGGCGATGATCAGGCTGACGGATGTCGCGATCGCATAAGGCTTCACGCCCATGTCGATGAGTCGCGTCAGTGTTTGCGGTGCATCGTTCGTATGCAGCGTGGACAACACGAGATGGCCCGTCTGGGCGGCCTTGATGGCGATTTCCGCTGTTTCCAGGTCGCGGATTTCGCCGACCATCACGACATCCGGATCCTGGCGCAGGAAGGCGCGCAGCGCGGAGGCGAAGGTCAGGCCGACCTTGTTGTTGACGTTGACCTGGTTGACGCCGGGCAGGTTGATTTCTGCCGGGTCCTCCGCGGTCGAGATATTGGTGTCTTCGCGATTCAGGATGTTCAGGCCGGTGTACAGCGACACCGTCTTGCCCGAGCCCGTCGGGCCGGTGACGAGAATCATGCCCTGCGGCTTCGCGAGGAACTGGAGGTAGAGGTCTTTCTGGAAGGGCTCGTAGCCCAGTGCATCGATGCCCAGCATCGCCTGCGAGGAATCGAGGATACGCAGCACGATCTTCTCGCCCCAGAGCGTGGGGCAGGTGCTGAGGCGGAAGTCGATCGCGCGGTTCTGCGAGATGCGCATCTTGATGCGCCCGTCCTGAGGCACCCGACGTTCCGCGATGTCGAGGCGCGACATGACCTTGAGGCGCGCCGCCAGCTTGGGGCCGAGCTGGACCGGCGGCTGTGCGACTTCCTTCAGCACGCCGTCGATGCGTACCCGGACGCGGTAAGCCTTCTCATAAGGTTCGAAATGGATATCCGATGCGCCGCGTCGGATCGCATCCAGCATGATCTTGTTGACGAAGCGGACGATCGGCGCGTCTTCGATGTCGTCGCGCGTGACCGAATCGCCGGTTGGCTCGTCGCCGCCGGTGACCTCCAGTCCCTCGAGGTCCATGCCTTCGTCATCGCCGAGAGACGGCATCGCGCTATCAGCCGCTTCCAGCGCCTTGTCGAGCGCCTTCTGCAGCTTGTCGTCATCGACGACGACCGCGTCGACGAGCATGCCAGTCTGGAACTTGATGTCGTCCAGTGCCTGCAGGTTGGTCGGGTCCGCGATCCCCAGAAAGATGCGCTTTCCGCGACGGAACAGTGGCAGGACGCGGTATTTGGCGAGCAGTTTCTCGTTGACGAGGCGCACGACCTCGCTGTCCACCACGAGGGCGTCCAGGTCCATGACCGGCACGCCGAATTCCGTGGAGGCGGCCGATGCGACATCGCGCGCGCTGGCGGCGCCCGATGCGGTCAGCTGGGTCACGAAGCTGGAGCGGTGGTCCCGGGCACGCTGCAGCGCGCTCTCGGCCGCCGCCTCGCTGATGATGCCATCCTGGACGAGACGCTGCGGAAGACCGCCCACGCCGATGCGCAGGGGGGTTCCATTGGCCAGGGAGACGCTGTCATTCATGGATACCGCCGGTTCCGGCCTCTGTCCTTGTGCCCGCAAGATTATGACACAGCGAAGTGGGCTTCCCGTGACGCAACCCGCAGATCAGGCGGGGCTTTCGCGATCCAGAGCCTAAAACGAAACGGGACCGCCGAAGCGGTCCCGTTTCGAAGGCCGTGCCGGGCCACGAGGGCCCGGGGGTGCCTAGCGTCGCTTACTGCTTCACGAAGCCCTTCGTGGTGCAGGCGCCCGAGTACGCCCAGATCAGGCGCTCGCCATCGACTGTCGGCGTCAGGACGCAGGTGTCGCCAGCGAGAATGCCCTTGTAGGCGTTCGGCGTGGCAGTGATGACGCCCGCGGCCAGCGTCAGCGAGTTGAACGCACCGTTGGTGGAGGCCGCCGGGACTGCCGGGATGCCGTTGGCGCCCGCGTTGGCGTCGGCCAGCACGGTGCCGTTCTGGAAAGCCTCTTCAACGGCCAGCTTGTAAGGCGACATCGCGCCGGTCACTTCCGTGTAGGCGGCCTTGCGGATGTAGTTCTGGTAGGCCGGGATCGCGATCGCGGCCAGGATGCCGATGATCGCGACGACGATCATCAGTTCGATGAGGGTGAAGCCCTTCTGGATATTCTTCATGACGGTGTGTTCCTTGGTGTTGAGTGACGTGATCGGCTATGCGCCTGGCGGTAACAGGAGCAAGGAGTGTGCCAACGCCTGTATCACCCCTCTTGACCCGCGATCCGGGTGGTCAGCGCGAAGGCCTTGTGACGCGGTTCACGGTGTGTGCGTAGGGCGATCTGACCCTCCGCGTCACAATGTGACGCGGCACGTCACTCCAGGCCCAGCTTTTCCATCCGGTAGCGCAAGGCGCGGAAGGTGATGCCGAGCAACCGGGCGGCCGCCGTCTTGTTGTGGCGGGTTTTTTCCAGCGCCTGCTCGATAGCCTGCCGCTGCAGTTGTTCGACCTGCTGGTCGAGTTCGGTTGCATCTTCAGGCCTGTGAGCCCTTGAGGGTCGCAGCTGCAGGTCCTCGGCCTCGATCCGTTCCCCGACGCAGAGTGCCAGGGCTCGCTCGAGGATGTTTTCCAGTTCACGCACGTTGCCGGGAAAATCGTAGCTTTCCAGGCAGGCCAGTGCTGATTCCGAAATCTCGGGTGCAGTCACGCCTGAACGGCGGGCCAGCCGGTCCAGCGCGGCCTGCGCCAGCTCCGCGATGTCCTCGCGCCGTTCGCGGAGGGGCGGCACGTGCAGTTCGATCACATTGATCCGGTAATACAGGTCTTCTCGGAACTGGCCTGCCGCGACCTGTTCTGCGAGCTTCCTGTGGGTTGCCGACAGGATGCGCACGTCCACCGGCTGCTCCTGCGATTCACCGACGGGGCGCACGCTCTTTTCCTGGATGACTCGCAGCAGCTTCACCTGCATGTGCAGCGGCAGATCCGCCACTTCGTCGAGGAACAGCGTGCCGCCTTCGGCCGCCTGGAACAGGCCTTTCTTGTCGTTCACCGCCCCGGTGAAGCTCCCGCGCTTGTGGCCGAAGAACTCGCTTTCCATGAGCTCAGCCGGAATGGCGCCGCAGTTCACCGGCACGAAGGGGCCGTCCATGCGCGGGCCGGACTGGTGGATCAGGCGCGCGACCAGTTCCTTGCCTGTTCCGGATTCGCCCGTGATGTGCACGGGGGCCTGGCTGCGCGCCACGCGCGAGACCAGCTCCCGCAGTTTGTGCATGACCGGCGATCCGCCCAGCAGGCGGACCATCCTCGACATCGTCGTGTCCGTGCGTTGTTCGCGCAGTTTCAGCGCGCGCGAAACGAGCCGTCGCAGGTCGCCGATGTCGACGGGTTTCGACACGAAGTCGAAGGCGCCGCCCTTGAGTGCCTGCACGGCGGTCTCGACATTGCCATGTGCCGTGATGATGGCAACGGGGAGGCCGGGGCAGTGTTCCTGCATCCAGCCCAGCAATTGCAGCCCGTCACCATCCGGCAGGCGCATATCGGTAAGGCAGAGGTGGAAGGATTCGCCGCGCAGCTGCTGCTTGGCCTCTTCGACGGTCGCGGCGGTGGACGTCGCGTGGCCCATGCGCCGCAGGGTCAGCGTCAGCAGTTCGAGAAGGTCCGGTTCGTCATCGACCAGCAGGATGCGGGTTTCGGTCATGGCTCAGTTGCTCCAGCGTGTCGGGTCGCTGAAGACCAGGCGGAATACGCTGCCACCGCCCGGGCGTTCGTCGCAGAGGAGCGTCGCACCATTGCTCTGGGCCAATTCGCGCGCAAGAAAGAGTCCCAGTCCCGTGCCTTGGCCGGACGTGGTGTAGAACGGTTCGAAGGTCCGTTCCCGGAGTTCGGCTGGCACGCCGGGGCCGCGGTCTGCCACTTCCAGGAAGGGGCGGCCGGAGCCTTGCAGGCGGCCATGCCGCAGTTCGATCCGCGCAGCCGCTGCCGCGGCTCCTCCATGTGTCAGCGCGTTCTGGCAGAGGTTCCAGGTGATCTGGTGCAGTTGCGTCGGATCCACGCGCACACTGACGCCACGCCCGTCCGTCGCATCGTCCAGGCAGGTGATCGCCAGCTTTTCGCCCGGCAACTGCAGGGTGGTCACGAACTCTTCCCGGAATCGTTCCAGCCAGTCGGCCATTTCCACGCGCGCCGGCGTGCCCGTCCCGCGTCGGGAGAACTCCAGCATGTTCCCGATCAGGCGGCTGACGCGCGTCGCGTTGCCAGTGATGATCTCGGTAAGGCGCCGGTCTGTATCCGGCAGGGCCGGTGATTCCGCGAGCAACTGCGCGGCATGGCTCATTGCCCCGACGGGGTTGCGGATTTCATGGGCAATGCTGGCGGAGAGGCGGCCCAATGCCGCGAGCTTGGACTGCTGCACCTTCTGGGCAATGAAACTGGTGTCTTCAAGGAAGACGAGCACTCCATCCTCCTGCCCGGGGCCCAACTGAACGAAATGCGGTTGCACCACGCGCGAATCATCGGCGGCCAGAAAGGTATCCACGGCTGCGTCCGGGAAATCCTTGCGCTGGCGCCAGGTCGACAACAGGTGCAAGAGGCGCGGGGAAACCTCGCCGAGCAACGCGCCGCGCACGCTGGCGGACTGATTCAGAAGGTCTGCGGCCGAGTCGTTGATCAATCTCACGCGGTCGTTGGCATCGACGACAAGCAGGCTTTCCCGCAGGTGCTGCAGGATGTACTGCGACAGCTGCGCAAGGTTCTCGAGATCCGTCTCCTGCTTCAGGACGCGGGCTTCGGTGTCACGCAGCCGGTTTGCCAGCGGGCGCAGGCCCATCGCCACGGCGAACAACATGACGCCAAGCAGTCCTGCGGCGACAAAGTCGCCGACGCTGCCGTCACCCAGGAACTGGGTTGCCAGCTGTTGCAACAGCAATGACAGCGTCGCGAACGACGCCATCAAGTAGTTGCTGCGTTGACTGGTGGCCAGCAGAGACATCGCGCCGACAGGCAGCAGCATCAGGATGCCCAGCCCGCTCGACATGCCGCCGGCCGCCCAGATGATGCCGCTGAACCCCAGTGAATCGATGGCGACATGCGTCAGCGCGAGCCATTGCAGGTCGCGCCATCGTTCACGGCGGACGGCGACGAGGATGACGCTTGCACAGAAATGAAGCAGGCAGAGCCACAGCATCGCTCTGGGATGCTGCAGCGAGAGGGTGTTCGCCGTGGCAGGCAGGCGGGCGAGGATGAATAGTCCCGCCGTGACGACAACGCGATAGAGATTGACGAGCCCGGTGATCCGCCAGCCCAGATCCGAGAAGGTTCCGACGGTTTGTTGGTTTCCGGTGTCGATAGAGGTCGCCATCATGGGTCGTGACTGTACAATATCGGGCTCGTATGAATTCGAAGGGCGCGCGATGAACCTGCACGAATACCAGTCGAAGAGACTGTTTGCGGATTACGGCATACCGGTTCCGACCGGGGAAGTGGCTGCCACGCCGGACGAGGCGGTCGCCGCCGCGCGCCGCCTGGGCGGCCCGGTCTGGGTGGTCAAGGCACAGGTGCATGCGGGTGGCCGCGGCCTGGCCGGTGGCGTCAAGGTGGTCAAGGACCTCGACGCGGTCCGCGCTGCTGCTGCGGGCATGTTCGGCAAGCGCCTTGTGACGAAGCAGACCGGTCCCGAAGGCCTGCCGATCAGCCAGGTCTACGTCGAGTCCGGTTCCGCGATCGAACGCGAGATCTATCTCAGCCTTACCTTGAACCGCGAGAAGGGTCGCATCGCTGTCGTGGCCTCCGCGGCCGGTGGCATGGACATCGAGGAAGTCGCCGCGCACGAGCCGGAAAAGATCCTCTCCGCGACGATCCATCCGGCCGTCGGCCTCGAGGGCTACCAGGCCCGCGACCTGGCCTTCGGCCTGGGCTTCAGCGGTCCGCAGATCGCCGAGTTCGGCAAGATCCTCAAGGCCCTGTACAAGCTCTACATCGACAAGGACGCGAGCCTCGTCGAAGTGAATCCGCTGATCGTCACGAAGGACGGCAAGCTGCTTGCCCTTGATGCGAAGATCGGCATCGACCCCAACGCCGTGTTCCGTCATCCGGACCTGGCGGCGCTGCGCGATGAATCGCAGGAAGACCCGATGGAGGCGCGTGCCGCAAAGCACGACCTCAACTACGTTTCGCTTGATGGCGACATCGCCTGCATGGTGAACGGCGCGGGCCTGGCCATGGCCACGATGGACGTCATCAAGCTGCATGGCGGCAAGCCGGCGAACTTCCTCGACGTGGGCGGTGGTGCAACGCCGGAACGCGTGACGGCGGCCTTCGAGCTGATCCTGTCGAACCCGAACGTGCGCGCGATCCTCGTCAACATCTTCGGCGGCATCGTCCGCTGCGATGTCATCGCCGAGGGCGTGATGACCGCCGTGAAGAACGTCGGCGTGAAGGTGCCGGTCGTCGTGCGCCTCGAGGGCACGAACGCCAGCCAGGCGCGCGAGATGCTCAAGCAGAGCGGGCTCGCCGTGCTCCCGGCCGAAGGCCTGACCGATGCCGCGAAGAAAGTCGTCGCGGCCGCCAAGTAAGGACGGACAGAACCCATGAGCATTCTCGTCAACAAGCGCACCAAGGTCATCGTCCAGGGCTTCACCGGCAAGCAGGGCAGCTTCCACGCCCAGCAGTGCCTGGCCTATGGCACCCGCATCGTCGGCGGCGTCACGCCGGGTCGCGGTGGCACGACCCACCTCGACCAGCCTGTGTTCGACACCGTGCGCGACGCCGTGAAGCAGACCGGCGCGACCTGCAGCATGATTTATGTGCCGGCGCCGTTTGCCGCCGACGCGATCCTCGAGGCGGCCGATGCGGGCATCGAGCTCGTCGTCTGCATCACCGAGGGCATCCCGGTGAACGACATGATCCGCGTGAAGACGGCACTGGCCGGCACGGGCACGCGTCTCATCGGCCCGAACTGCCCCGGCATCATCACGCCGGATGAATGCAAGATCGGCATCATGCCGGGCTTCATCCACAAGAAGGGCCGCATCGGCATCGTGTCCCGTTCGGGCACGCTCACCTATGAAACCGTCCACCAGACCACGCAGAACGGCCTGGGCCAGAGCACCTGCGTCGGCATCGGTGGCGACCCGGTCCGCGGCATGAACTTCATCGACGTGATCGAGCTCTTCGAGCGTGATCCGCAGACCGAAGGCATCATCATGGTCGGCGAAATCGGCGGCAGCGATGAAGAGGCAGCTGCGGCCCACATCGCGAAGTTCGTCACCAAGCCGGTCGTCGCCTACATCGCCGGCGTGACGGCTCCTCCGGGCAAGCGCATGGGCCATGCCGGCGCGGTCGTCGCGGGTGGCAAGGGCACGGCAGCCGACAAGTACAAGGCGCTGGAGGCCGCTGGCGTCCGCACCGTGCAGTCGCCTGCCGAGCTGGGCGCTGCCATGGCAGACCTGCTGAAGCGTCGCGCTGCCAAGCGCGCGAAGGCCGAAGCGGTCGCGCCGCGCAAGCCGGCCAAGAAGGGTGGCAAGGCCAAGCCCGCTGCCAAAAAGCCTGTCGCGAAGAAGGCCTCGAAGCCCGTGGCGAAGAAGAAAGTCGCCAAGCCGGTTGCGAAGAAGGTCGCCAGGAAGGCGGCGAAGAAGGTCGTGAAGAAGCCGGCCAAGAAGGCGCCGGTCCGCAAGACTGCGCGCAAGCCGGCCAAGAAGAAGTGACCGGCCACGCGTGAGCGGTGACAGCCTCAAGCTCGCGCTCGCCCAGCTGAACCTGCTGGTCGGCGATGTGCAGGGCAACCTCGATCGCGTGCTGGCCGAAGGCCGCCGGGCCGCCGCCTCCGGGATGGACCTCGTGGTCTTCCCGGAGCTCACGCTCTGCGGCTATCCGCCGGAAGACCTCCTCTTCCATCGCGGCCTGCGTGCGCAGGTCGAGGAAGCGCTCGCGACGCTGTCGGACATCGTGCACTCCGGGGCAGAAGCAGAGCTGCCCTTGCCGGCACTCGTCGTCGGTTATCCGGAATATGAAGGCGAGGGGCACAGCCCGCGTCTGTACAACTCCGCCCGGCTCCTGAGGCGGGATGGCCCGACGGTCAATCATCGCAAGCGCTGCCTGCCGAACTACCGTGTCTTCGACGAGAAGCGATACTTCGAGGCCGGTGATTCGGCGGCCGTTTTTTCCCTGAAGGGATTCCAGGTCGGGTTGCTCGTCTGCGAGGACATCTGGGAGGCCGAGCCGGCCCGCGATGCTCGCGATGCGGGGGCCGAGATCCTGCTGGTGCTGAACGCGTCGCCCTACGAGCAGCGCAAGCAGCGCGAACGCGAACGCGTCCTGCGCGAGCGTGCCGTCGCGCTCGGCGTGCCCGTTGTCTATGTGAACCTCGTCGGCGGACAGGACGAGCTGGTGTTCGACGGTCGCTCTTTCGTCATCGATGGCAGGGGTGACCTCGTCTTGCGGTCACGGGCCTTCGGTGAGGCGCTCAATACCGTGGAGTTCGGCCGTGATGACGCGGGTGGTGTCGTCGTGCGTGCGCTGGACGCCGACCCGATCGCCCCTGAGCTCGGTCCTGAGGAAAGCGTCTATCGCGCGCTGGTGCTCGGCGTCCGCGACTATGTGGGCAAGCACCGTTTTCCCGGCGTCGTGATGGGTCTTTCCGGTGGTGTTGATTCAGCGCTGACCCTGGCTATTGCGGTCGATGCGCTGGGCGCTGACCGCGTGCAGGTCGTCATGATGCCGTCGCGCTATACCTCGCAGATGAGCGTCGACGATGCCGAAGCGCAGGCCCGCACACTGGGTGTGCAGTACGGCGTGATCTCCATCGAGCACATGTTTGCGGCGACGCTCGATTCGCTGGCCGAGCAGTTCGTCGGACTCAAGCCCGATACGACGGAAGAGAACATCCAGGCCCGCATCCGCGGACTGCTCTTGATGGCGATCTCGAACAAGACCGGCCGCATGTTGCTGACCACGGGCAACAAGAGCGAAATGGCCGTCGGCTACGCCACGCTGTATGGCGACATGAACGGGGGTTTCGCGCCGATCAAGGACTGCAGCAAGCTGCTGGTCTACCGGCTGGCGCGATACCGCAACCTGCTGGCTCGCGAGCGGGGCGACTACGGTGATGCCGATGTCATTCCGGCGCGTGTCATCGAACGTGAGCCGACTGCGGAATTGCGTCCCGACCAGAAGGACACGGATTCGCTGCCGGCCTACGAGGTGCTGGACGCGATCCTCGAAGCCTTCATCGAGGAAGACCTTTCGGTGGACGAGATCGTCGATCGGGGTTTCGACCGCGCGGTCGTCGGTCGCGTGCTCGACATGGTCAAGCGCAATGAATACAAGCGCCGGCAGTCTCCGCCGGGCATCCGCGTCAGCCGCCGTGCCTTCGGCCGCGACTGGCGTTATCCGATCACGAGCGGGTACCGGCGCTAGGCAGTCCAGCGCCGGCCTGCATCAATCAGCCCCGGTCCCAGCTCCAGACTTTCCACCACGACTTCTTGCCGAGGTCGCTGGTGTCGTCCTGCGGGAAGTTTTCCTTGTAGACCTTCTCCGTGTTGGCGGCGAGGTCGTCGTATCCGAGACGGCGGTAGGCATCGATCATGATGCGCAGCGCATCGCGCACGACCGGCGCGCCGTCATACTGCTCGACGCACTGTTCGGCACGCCGCGCAGCGGCCACCCAGGCGCCGCGTGAAAGGTAGTAGCGCGCGATCTGGATCTCGTAGTTCGCGAGGCGGTTACGCAGATAGGTCATGCGGACCCTGGCGTCCGCCGCGTAGGGGCTCTTCGGATAGCGGTCGACGACGACCTTGAAGGCATCGAAGGATTTCTTCGCTGTGGTCGGCGGGCGTTCGGCGATGTCCACGCCGATCCACTTCTCGATCCGGTAGGGCGTCCGTTCGAACTCGACCAGGCCCTTCAGGTACCAGGCGTAGTCGATACGCGGATGCGCCGGGTTCTCGCGGATGAAGGTTTCGGCGGCGTCCGTGGCCGATTCCTTTTCCTTCGCCTTGTAGTACGCGTAGATGATGTCCAGACGGGCCTGGCGGGCCTGGTCGGTGAACGGGTAGCGCGCGTTCAGGGCTTCGTAGAGGCGGATGGCTTCGCCGTAATCGCTGGAATTGAGCGCCTTGCTGGCGCGTTCGTAGAGGGTGTCCGGCGCCAGGCGCGACAGGCGAGCCGCATCCTTCGTGCAGGCCGCGAGCAAACCCAGGGCCACTGCCGCGAGGGCGGGCAGCAAGATCCGCCAGGGGCTCTGACGTGTGTCGGCTGCAGGTCGGGTGGGGATCATCGGCGGTGAGTCCAGGCTCGTGGGAACGTGAGAGTATAGCGAAAGCGCCACTCGGCACCCGAAAGACCCCTGATGACCCCGGAAGTTCGCGAACACAGTCTTGTCCTGCCGGATTCCCCGGCCGGGACGCGCATCGATGCCGCGCTGGCCCAGGCCCTGCCGCAGTATTCCCGCTCCCGGCTCGCCAACTGGATCAAGGACGGGGCCGTCACCGTCAATGGCAAGCAGCTGAAGCCGAAGGAGCTGGTCTTCGGCGGCGAGGCCGTGGTGGTCCGCGCCGAGATACCGGCTGACGATTCGGTTGTTGCCGAGAAGATCCCACTGGATGTTGCCCATACGGACAAGCACCTGTTCGTCATCAACAAGCCCGTCGGTCTCGTGGTGCATCCGGGTGCCGGCAATCCGTCCCACACCTTGCAGAATGCGCTGCTGGCCCATGATCCGAAGCTTGCTCACCTGCCGAGGGCCGGCATCGTGCACCGGATCGACAAGGACACGAGCGGCCTGCTCGTCGTCGCCCGGACGCTGGAGGCGCATACCGCACTGGTGGAGATGCTGCGCGAGCACGCCATCCAGCGCGAATACCTGGCGCTGGTCGTCGGTCGCGTAACGGGTGGCGGCACGGTGGATGAACCCATCGGACGCCATCGCACGGATCGCCTGAAGATGAGCGTGCGCGCAGATGGCCGCGATGCCGTCACGCATTACCGCATTGCCGAGCGCTTCAAGAACCACACTTTGCTGCGAATCCAGCTCGAGACGGGCCGCACCCACCAGATCCGCGTCCACATGGCGCATATCGGTCACCCGCTGGCCGGCGACCCGACCTATGGCGGCCGTCGCCAGCTGACGGCGGGCGAAGATCCGGTTGCGCGCGCCGCGCTGCAGGCCTTCAAGCGGCAAGCGCTGCATGCGACGCGGCTGCAGTTCGAGCACCCGGTCACTGGCAAGGTTGTGGATGTCGAGGTGCCGCCGCCCGCGGACTTTGCGCAGTTGCTGGATGTCCTGCGCAAGGCGGCTGCGCCGCGCTGATGGCCCCGCTGCCGTTCATCACGCCGGATTGGCCGGCCCCCGCGGGAGTGCGGGCGCTGTGCACGGTCCGCAGTGGCGGTGCCAGCAAGCCGCCTTACAAATCCTTTAATTTCGGCCAGCGCGTGGGCGACAGGCCGGAAGCGCTCGCCGCGAACCTGGCGACGTTGTCCGCGGCCGCGAGCCTGCCGGCGACGCCCGATTGGTTGGTGCAGGTGCATGGGAACCGCGTGGTCGATCTGGACCTGTTGGGCGACCGGGAGGCCGATGCGGCCATTGCGCGCCAGGCAGGTCGGGTCTGCGCGATCCAGACCGCCGACTGTCTGCCGGTGCTGTTTGCCACCACCGATGGGTCTGCCGTTGCGGCGGCCCATGCCGGTTGGCGAGGTCTTGCCGCTGGCGTGCTGGAAGCCACCGTGGCTGCGCTCGACGAGGCCGTGCCCGGCGCAGACGTCATCGCCTGGCTGGGGCCGGCCATCGGTCCGGCGCATTTCGAAGTGGGCGCGGAAGTGGTCGAGGCTTTCGAAGGCCCGGACCCGGATGCGGAAA
>CANGMU010000013.1 GCA_947454665.1 Pseudomonadota bacterium
AGCGACGGTATAGCTGCAAGGTGTTGTCGAGGTTCGACGCGAGCCACTTCTCGTCCTGCGGCACGGCGCCCTGCAGGATAGCCACGCTGATCGGCGGGCCTGCCGGCCGTGTCCACTCGATGCGATCGAGCGCGGCGCCAATCGGCCAAGGCAGCAGCACGAGCAACGCAGCGAAGCCACGCACGACGCCGCGGCCGCGCACGACCATGACAAGACCCGATGCCGCCAGCAGCAGCACGAAGCTCACGAGGTACACGCCGCCCAGCGGCGCAAAGCCGCGCAGCACGCTGTCGGTCTGCGAGTAGCCGAGTGACAACCAGGGGAAGCCGCTCAGGAACCAGCCGCGGAACCATTCAACGAGCAGCCAGGCCGATGGCACGGCCAGCAGGCTGCCGAAGCCGGCGCCGCGCGGCCGCCAGCGAACAACCCCATAGCCCAGCAGCGCCTGCCATGCGGACATGATCGCGACGAGCGCCAGCATCAGCAGCAGCGAAAGCCATACCGGCGCCTGGCCGATGACGTGCAGGCTGTTATAGAGCCACCAGGTGCCAGCACCGTAAGTGCCGGCACTGAAGAGAAAGCCCAGGATCGCGGCTTCACGCGGTGACCGTTCGTCGTGCCAGAGCGCCAGCAGAACCGTGGGCGCCAGCAGTGCCAGCGGCCAGAGCCCCGTTGGTGCGAAGGCCGAGACCAGCGACAGACCGGCCGCGAACGCCGCGGCACGAGCCCAGATCATTCGACCCGCCTCAGCCACTGTCGGCCGCGGAACCCGCAGCCTCGGCATCGTCTTCGCCGGCGGCCTTGGGTGGCGGCAACACGCGCAGCGTCTCGATGCGGCGGCGGTCCGCGCGCATCACGCGAAACTCGAAGCCCTCGATGACCAGGACTTCGCCCCGACGCGGCAGGCGGCCGAACTGCTGGTTCACGAGGCCGGCGACCGTATCGAAATCGGATTCGGGCAATGCGGAACGGAAAAACCCGTTGAATTGCTCGATGGGCGTGGCGCCACGTACGAAATAATGGCCATCGCCTTCGTCGAGGATGTTCACTTCCGGCGCGACGTCATGCTCGTCGTCGATCTCGCCGACGATCTCTTCGATGACATCCTCGATGGTGACGAGGCCCGCGATACCGCCGTATTCATCGACCACAATCGCCATGTGATACCGGTTCACGCGGAACTCCTTCAGCAGGAGGTTCACGCGCTTGGATTCGGGCACGAACACGGCCTTGCGCACGCAGGGACCGATATCGAAGGCCGTGCCCGACGCCAAGGCGAACAGGCGGAGCAGGTCCTTCGCGAGCAGGATGCCGACGATCTCCTCGCCTTCGGCAGCGATCACCGGGAAGCGGGAATGACCCGAATCCAGCACCGCAGACAGCACGCGCTGCGCAGGATCGTCGCGATGCACGCAGGTCATCTGCTCGCGCGGCACCATGATGTCCCGCGCCTGCAGCTCCGAAACGGCCATCACGCCCTCGAGCATCGACAGACCATCGATGTCGAGCAGGCCCTGGGCCTGCGCGTCGCGCAGCACCTCGAGCAACTGCCGACGATCCTTGGGGCCCGTCAGGTGCCGGAGACGACGGCGCCAGCTGCTGCCGGAAGAGTTGCTCATGGTGTCCGGTAAGGGTTGGGGATTCCGAGACGGCGCAGCACGGCGATTTCCTTGCGTTCCATGCGGACGGCATCGGCCTCGACCTCGTGGTCGTAGCCGACGAGATGCAGCGTGCCGTGGATGACCAGATGCGCCCAATGCGCACGCTCTGGCTTGCACTGCTCGCGTGCTTCGCGCGCGAGGACGGCGGGACAGATCACGATGTCGCCCAAGGGGCGCGGGACAACGCCAGCCGGCGCCGTGGACGGGAAAGACAGCACGTTCGTCGGCGTGTCCTTGCCGCGATAGTCGCGGTTCAGCCGACGGATCGCCGCGGGCGTCACGATCTGCACGGCGATCTCGGCATCCGCCGCGCGCGCACCCAGGGCCGCTGCGGCCCAGCCTGAGATGGATTTCGCGGACGGCGCCTTGGCCTGTGTGCGACGACCAACGTCGACGCGCAGCGGCGCTTTCGCCAGCTTGCCACGCACCGTCATCACCGCTGCGGGTCCTGTTCCATGCGCGCGGCATGGGCTTCGTAGGCCATCACGATGCGCTGCACGAGCGGATGCCGGACGACATCACCCGCATCGAAGAACGAGAAGGCCACGCCCTGCACGTCGCGCAGGAAATCCAGCACATGCCGCAGACCGGACGGGCGTCCCATCGGCAGGTCTGTCTGCGTGACGTCGCCGGTCACAACCGCGTGTGAGCCAAATCCGATGCGTGTCAGAAACATCTTCATC
This sequence comes from Pseudomonadota bacterium, assembly GCA_947454665.1. Lineage (GTDB taxonomy): Bacteria > Pseudomonadota > Gammaproteobacteria > Steroidobacterales > Steroidobacteraceae > ZC4RG30. The sequence continues at coordinate 2,345 of CANGMU010000013.1, forward strand.
TGCTCGGGCGTCGTGTTCTGCGCCTCGTCGAGGATGATGAAAGATTCGTTCAGTGAGCGGCCGCGCATGAAGGCCAGCGGAGCGACCTCGATGACATTGCGTTCGATGAGCCGCGCGACGCGGTCGAAGCCCAGCATCTCGTAGAGCGCGTCATACATCGGGCGCAGATAGGGATCGACCTTCTGCGTGAGGTCGCCCGGCAGGAATCCGAGACGCTCGCCGGCTTCCACGGCCGGACGCACGAGCACGATGCGGCGTACGCGCTCGGTCTGCAGGGCCTCGACGGCGCAGGCGACGGCGAGGTAGGTCTTGCCGGTGCCGGCGGGACCGACGCCAAAGGTCAGGTCGTTAGCATGGATGTTCGCGAGGTACTGCTTTTGATGCGGGCCACGGGCACGGATCAGGCCGCGCGGCACACGCGCCACGCCGTCGTTGCTTTCCACGGCACGCGGATCGGCGGCGCGCTGGGTCGGCAGGCCCGCATTGTCTTCGTGTTCACGCAGGGCGAGGTGCACATCCGGCAGGTCGACGTCGCCGCCCTTGTCCGTCAACGCGAACAGATCGCGCAACACCTGCTCCGCCGCCGTCGCCCGTCCACCCTCGATGCGGAACTGGTGGCCGCGGCGACGCAGACCGACGCCCAGTCGCTGTTCCACGAGCTTGAGGTTCTGGTCCAGCGGACCGCACAGCCTGGCGAGGCGCGCGTTGTCTTCGGGTTCCAGCGCGAAGTCGAGCGGTTTCACACGTCCACCATCCGTCCCCGCAGGGAATTGGGCAGGGCCTCGGTGATGTCGACATCGACGAAGCGATTGAGGAGCGAGGCCGGGCCCGCGAAGTTCACCCAGCGGTTGTTCTCGGTGCGGCCGGCCAGTTCCGTGGCATCGCGCCGCGAAGGTCGCTCGACGAGCACGGTCTGGCGCGTGCCGACCATGCCGCGGCTGATCGCGCGGGCCTGCTCGTTCAGCACGGCCTGCAAGCGCGAGAGCCGTTCCTGCTTGACCTCCCAGGGCACGTCATCCGGCAGGGAGGCCGCGGGTGTGCCCGGGCGGCGGCTGTAGATGAAACTGAAGGACTGGTCGAAGTTCACGTCGCGCGTGAGCGCGAGCGTCTGCTCGAAATCGCGCTCGGTCTCGCCGGGGAAGCCGACGATGAGGTCGGTCGAGATGCAGATGTCCGGCCGCACAGCGCGCAAGCGGCGCAGCTTTTCCTTGTACTCGAGCGTCGTGTAGCCGCGGCGCATGAGCTGCAGGATGCGGTCCGAACCGCTCTGCACGGGCAGGTGCAGGGAATTCGCCAGCTTGGGCGTGCGTGCGAACGCGGCCACGAGCGAGTCGGAAAAGTTGATCGGGTGTGAGGTCGTGAAACGGATGCGGCGCAGGCCTTCATACCCGGCGATCTCGAGGATCAGCTGGCCGAGGTCCATCACCGGGTCATCGCTGCGTGCGCCTTCATAGGCGTTCACGTTCTGGCCGAGCAAGGTGATCTCTCCAACACCCTGGTCGAGCAGCCCGCGCACTTCCGCGAGCACGTCGGCCGCGGGGCGGCTGATTTCTTCGCCGCGCGTGTAAGGCACGACGCAGTAACTGCAGAACTTGCTGCAGCCTTCCATGATCGACACGAAGGCCGTGGCGCCCTCCGCGCGCGGCGGGGGCAGGCGGTCGAACTTCTCGATCTCCGGGAAGCTGACGTCGACCTGCGAGCGGCCAGTTCGGCGCCGGGACTCGATCAGTTCCGGCAGCCGGTGGACGGTCTGGGGTCCGAAGACGAGGTCGACGTAGGGCGCGCGGGCCGTGATGGCGTCGCCTTCCTGGCTCGCGACGCAGCCGCCGACACCGATGATGATCTCGGGGCGGGCCTGTTTCAGGGCGCGCCAATGCCCCAGCAATGAGAAAACCTTGTCTTCGGCCTTGTCGCGGACCGAGCAGGTGTTCATGAGCAGGATGTCCGCCGACTGTTCGTCCGGGGCGGGCGTGAGGCCTTCCCAGGCGCCGAGCACGTCCCCCATGCGGGAGGAGTCATACTCGTTCATCTGGCAGCCAAAAGTCTTGATGAAGTAGCGGCCGGGCATGGTGAAAAGACCCTTAGCCTACCGGTTTTCGGGCCTCCCCGCAGTCCCGTAGGTGCTTTACGCAGACAGGGCCTGCATTTGATCTCGATCAATGCAGGCCCGGGCACCGGTCCCGACAATCTCTTGCATCACGTCAAGGGAGTCCGAAATGGCCGAGGCCAGCTTCTACAACGACAAGGTCGTGCGGCAGTTTGCTGTCATGACAGTAGTCTGGGGCATCGTCGGTATGGCCGTCGGCGTGCTCATCGCCGCGCAGCTGTACTGGCCGGCGCTGAATTTCGACTTGCCCTGGCTCAGTTTCGGGCGTCTGCGCCCGCTGCACACCAACGCGGTCATCTTCGCATTCGGCGGCTGCGCGCTGTTCGCGACCAGCCTGCACGTCGTGCAACGTACCTGCCACGTCAGGCTGCTGTCGGACGGCCTGGCGTCCTTCGTGTTCTGGGGCTGGCAGCTGGTCATCCTGTCCGCCGCCATCTCCCTGCCGCTCGGCTATACGCAGGGGAAGGAATACGCGGAACTCGAATGGCCCATCGACATCGTCATCGCGGTGGTCTGGGTCGCCTACGCCGTGCTCTTCTTCGGCACGATCATGAAGCGCCGGGTGAAGCACATCTATGTGGCGAACTGGTTCTTCGGCGCCTTCATCATCGCCGTCGCGCTGCTGCACATCGTGAACAGCATCGCGATCCCGGTGGGCGCGATGAAGTCCTACTCGGTCTACGGCGGCGCCGTCGATGCGATGGTGCAGTGGTGGTACGGCCACAATGCGGTGGGCTTCTTCCTGACCGCCGGCTTCCTGGGAATGATGTACTACTACATCCCGAAGCAGGCTGGCCGCCCCGTGTATTCCTACCGCCTGTCGGTGGTGCACTTCTGGGCGCTGATCGCCGTCTACATGTGGGCCGGCCCGCACCACCTGCACTACACCGCGCTGCCTGACTGGGCGCAGTCGCTGGGCATGGTGTTCTCGCTGGTGCTGCTGGCCCCGTCCTGGGGTGGTGCGATCAACGGCATCCTCACGCTCTCGGGCGTGTGGCACAAGCTGCGCACGGACCCGATCCTCAAGTTCCTGATCGTCTCGCTATCCTTCTACATGATGTCGACCTTCGAAGGTCCCATGATGTCGATCAAGACGGTGAACTCACTGAGCCACTACACCGACTGGACCATTGGCCACGTGCACTCAGGTGCCCTGGGCTGGGTCGCCATGGTGTCGATCGGTTCGATCTACATGCTCCTGCCGCGCGTGCTCGGCCTCAAGCAGATGTATTCCACGCCGTGGATCGACGCGCACTTCTGGGTGCACACGATCGGCGTGGTGTTCTACATCGCTTCGATGTGGATCGCAGGCGTCATGCAGGGCCTGATGTGGCGTGCGACGAACGCGGACGGCACGCTGACCTACAGCTTCGTCGAATCGCTGAACGTGACTTACCCGTACTACCTGGTCCGCCTCGGCGGCGGCGTGCTGGTGCTGGCGGGCATGGTGCTGATGGCGGTGAACGTCTGGAAGACCTACCAGCTGGCGAAGTCGCCCGTCCCGCAGCCGGTGCTGCCGCCAGATGCCTCGCAGGCCCGCGGCTGAAAGGACAAGCCATGAGCAATATGCACGAGAAGATCGAGAAGAACGTCGGCCTGATGGCCGTGCTGATCGCGGTGGTGGTCGCCATCGGTGGGCTCGCCGAGATCGTCCCGCTGATGTACCAAGCCGAGGCCATCCAGCCGAGCCCGGGCGTGAAGCCCTATCCGGCGCTGCAGCTGGCGGGCCGCGACGTCTACCTGCGCGAAGGCTGCTACAACTGCCACTCGCAGATGATCCGCACGCTGCGCTTCGAGACGGAGCGTTACGGCCATTACTCGGAAGCGGGTGAATCGGTCTATGACCATCCGTTCCAGTGGGGCAGCAAGCGCACGGGCCCTGACCTTGCCCGCGTCGGCGGCAAGTACTCCGACGACTGGCACCGCGTGCACCTGAACAACCCGCGCGACGTCGTGCCGGAATCCAACATGCCGGCCTTCTCCTGGCTCACCAAGGCCAAGGTCGATGGCGCGGAGATCGCCGCGCACATGAAGGGTTTGCAGCGGATCGGCGTGCCCTACACGGATGGGGAGATCGCCGACGCGGCCGCGGATGTCGCGGGCAAGACCGAACAGGACGCCGTCGTCGCCTACCTGCAAGGCCTGGGCAAGGCCGCTGCGTCGAAGGGGAACTGACATGGTGTCCGGCATTGTCACCGGCGTGCTGCTGGTGCTGTTCCTGGCCGGCTGGGCTTGGGCCTGGCACCCGGCGCGCAAGAAGGATTTCGATGCGGCAGCCCGCCTGCCGCTGAACGACGACGAGGAGAACCGCAAATGAGCGGCAGTTGGTCGACCTATGTGATCGCGCTGGTGGTGCTGCAGGTCGTCGCCTGCGTGGTGCTGCTCTGGTACACGTCGCGGCGCCACAAGGGCGAGGCCGAGCCGGAGAAGACCGGCCACGTCTGGGACGAGGACATCACCGAGTACAACAAGCCGCTGCCGAGGTGGTGGATCAACCTGTTCTACCTCACGATTCTCTTCACGATCGGCTATCTCGTCTGGTACCCGGGCTTCGGCAACTTCGCCGGCACCTCGGGCTGGACGTCGGCCAGAGAACACGATGCGGCCAAGGCCGAGGGCGATGCGAAGCTTGCCGCAGCGCTCAAGCCCTTCGAGGGCAAGGCGCTACCGGAACTCGCCGTAGACCCGAAGGCGCTGGCCTTCGGCAAGGGCGTCTTCGCGAACAACTGCGCGGTGTGTCACGGCTCGAACGCGCAGGGCGCCGTGGGCTACCCGAACCTGGCCGACCAGTCCTGGCAGTGGGGCGGAGAGCCGGAGCAGATCGTCGAAACCGTGCTGAACGGTCGCAATGCCGCGATGCCCGCATGGGCCGCATCGCTGACGGCAATGGGCGGTGCGACGGCCAAGGACGACGTCATCAGCTATGTGCGCTCGCTGTCGAACCTCGAGCAGCCCACGTCCGACGTCAAGGAACGGGGCCAGAAGCTGTTCGGGTCGATCTGCGCCGCCTGCCACGGCCCGGATGCCAAGGGCATGGCGGTGCTGGGCGCACCGGACCTCACCGACGACGCCTGGGTCTACGGCAGCACCCGCGAAGTGCTGATGACCGGCATCGAGCAGGGCCGCAATGGCCAGATGCCCGCGCACAAGCCGCTCATCGGCGAAACGCGGGCACGTCTCGCCGCCGCCTACGTCTGGTCGCTGTCGCACAAGCCGGTGCACTGATCCATGACCGACGCAGCCAATGACAGCCCGCCGCTCGCGCAGCGACTGGGCGCCGTGCTCTGGCCCAGCTTCTTTGCGGCGGGCGTGGCGACGATGGTGTTCTTCGCCTTCGTCGACCCGCTCGCGCTGCATGACATGACCTTTCCGGAACTGCCGCTGTCGCGCAAGCTCGGCTATTCGCTGGGCTTCTTCCTGTTCTGGATCGCGACCGCTGCGTCGAGCCTTTTCACGTCGCTCCTGCTGACCCCGGGCAGCCGATTCAACAAGCCGCTGTGAGCCGTGTCCCCCAGCCCGTCGTCGAACACACGGGCGCTGCCTATGTCAGCGAGCGCAAGGTCTATCCGCGCGATATCAGCGGGCCCCTGCAACGGCTTCGCCTGGCGGCCCTCATCGGGCTGCTCGGTGTGTTCTACCTGTTCCCCTGGATCCGCTGGGATGGCCGCCAGGCCGTGCTCTTCGACCTGCCCGCGCGCAAGTTCCACGTCTTCGGCCTGACCTTCTGGCCGCAGGATTTCCTCTTCCTCGCGCTGCTGCTGATCCTCGCCGCGCTGTCGCTGTTCTTCTTCACCGCCCTCGCCGGCCGACTGTGGTGCGGCTATGCCTGTCCGCAGACCGTGTGGACGGAAGTCTTTCTGAAGATGGAACGCTGGACGGAAGGCGATCGCCTGCAGCGCATGCGGCTCGACGCCGGTCCGTGGACGCGCGAGAAGCTCCTGCGCAAGGGCGCCAAACACTTGCTCTGGGCCGTGTTCGCGCTGTGGACGGGCTTCACCTTCGTCGGCTTCTTCACGCCAATCCACGAACTGTGGCATCGCGCCGGGACGACCGAATGGGGCGGCTGGGAAACCTTCTGGGTGCTGTTCTACGGCTTCGCGACCTGGGGCAATGCGGGCTTCCTGCGCGTGCAGGTCTGCAAGTACATGTGCCCCTATGCGCGATTCCAGAGCGCGATGTTCGATCGCAACACGCTGATCATTGCCTACGACGCCATGCGCGGCGAACCACGCGGCGCGCGCCAGCGCGGCTCGGTGTCCAGCGTGCTGGACCGCGCGCGCGGCCTGCTCGACAAGGTCACGGCCTACGACTATGTCTTCCGCACCAGCCAGCACCCAACCGCGGCCACCGCACAGGCCCATGCAAGCGGCACCATCACCTTCGATTGGCGGCAGAAGGCCGAGCCCCTGCCGGACTTCGTTCCCGAGCAACTCGGCGACTGCGTGGACTGCACGCTATGCGTGCAGGTCTGCCCGACCGGCATCGACATCCGCAACGGCCTGCAATACGAGTGCATCGCCTGCGGTGCCTGCATCGACGCCTGCGACACCGTCATGGACAAGGTCGGTTACCCGAAGGGACTGGTCCGCTACACGACGCAGCACGCGATCGACGGCAAGCCGACGCAGGTCGTGCGGCCACGCATCGTCGTGTACGGGGCACTGCTCTGCTTGATCTTCGCCGCCTGGGTCTGGGGCGTCCTGCACCGCGCCAGCTTCATCAGCGAAGTCATCCGGGACCGCAACGCGCTGTACCGCGTACTGCCGAACGGTCAGGTCGAGAACAGCTACCAGCTCAAGCTCGTGAACAAGACGGACGTGGCCCGCGAATTTGTCATCACGATCCATGACGCGGAGACGGACGACGACGGCCGGGAAGGACTTGCCCTGCGCGACAGCCCGATCCACGTGACGGCGCCAGCCGGCGAAGTGATCGCTGTGCCCTTGATCGTCACGGGCAGCGCAGCGCTGAAGGGTCGCCATGAACTGCATTTCCTGACGGCCCCCGTCGATGGCGGTAGGCCCCGCGTCACGGAAAGCAGCTTCTTCGGGAGCGCGCCGTGACCGCGAATCGCCCCGCATGGCGGGAACCGATGGTCTGGCTCGTCGTGGGCCTGCCCTGTGTCGCCGTCGCCGCGAGCCTCGCCCTCGTCGTGCAGGCGGTCCACGGTGGACCGGATGACAGCGTCGTCGACGACGTCCATCGGACGGCACAGATCCAGGTGGCCGACACGGGACCCGAACAGCGTGCGGTGGCACGGAACCTGTCTGTGACACTGCTCTTCACGGATCAGGACACACGGGTCGTTCCCGTCACCGGCGACTTCGATAGACAACAGCCGCTGAAGCTCACGCTCGCCCACCCGGCCGACGATGACCACGACCTGCACCCTGCCCTGCAACCGACCGCACAGGGCTGGGCCGGCGAACCGGTTCGTGCCGATGGCAACGACTGGATCATCCGCCTGGAAGCGGCGGATGGCAGTTGGCGCCTGCGCGGACGTCTGGCTCGCGGCCATCAGGCGCTGCTCCTTCGCGCTGCGGCGCCGTGATCGACGGCACCATAGCCCCACGCTGCCACCACTGCGCGGAGCCCGTCGCACCCGGCGGCCCGCGACTCGAACTCGACGGCGCCCTGCGTGATTTCTGCTGCGAGGGCTGCGCGGGCGCGGCCCGCTGGATCCGCGATGCGCGGCTGGATGATTACTACCGGCTCCGCAGCGATGCCGGCGCGCGTGTCGAGGCCGAAGCCGCCGATTACGCCAGCTGGGACCGCGATGACATCCAGGCTGGCCACGTGCGCGATGTGCCCGGCGGCCGCGAGATCACGCTCGTCACGGATGGCATGCGCTGCGCGGCCTGCGCCTGGCTGATCGACCGCGCGCTGACGCGCGAACCCGGTGTGCTCGAGATCGGCGCGAACGCGATCACGGGTCGCATCCGCCTGGCCTGGGACCCAACGCGCACGCGGCTGTCCGTCGCGTTGTCGCGCCTTGCGGCGCTGGGCTTCCGGCCCGCACTCGCGCGCGGTCTCGAGATCGAGCGGGCCCGCGAAGCCACGCGACGGCGCTGGCTGCTGCGTCTGGGCGCAGCGGGACTGGGCGCCCTGCAGGCGATGATGGTCGCCGAAGCGCTCTACCTCGACACCAGCGGACACATGCCGATCCCGACGCGGGATTTCCTGCGCTGGATCACTTTCCTCGTCTCGACGCCGGTGATCTTCTGGTCCGGCTGGCCCTTTCTCGCAGGCGCCTGGCGCGAACTCCGCCATCGGCAACCTGGCATGGACACGCTCGTCGCCAGCGGCACGCTGCTGGCCTGGGGCGGCAGCGTCGTGGAGACCCTCCGCGGCGGACCGCAGGTCTGGTACGACACAGCGGTGATGTTCGTCTTCCTGCTGCTGGCGGCGCGTCTCGTCGAGCAACGCACGCGCGCCGTGGCCAGCGCACAGGTCGACGCCCTGGCACAGGCCCAGCCCGCCCTGGCCGTGCGGGAAGTCACGTCGCACACCATCGAAACGGTGCCCGCCGGGCAACTCAGGACCGGTGACATCCTGCGCGTCCCAGCCGGCGAGACGCTGCCCGCCGACGGCGAACTGCTCGACGCCACGGCTGCCTTCTCAGAAGCCCTGCTCACCGGCGAGTCGCATCCGGTCGCGCACCACGCCGGTGACAGCGTGCTGGCAGGCACCATCAGTGTGGATCGCCCCGTGCGCCTCCGTGTGATCGCCACCGGCAGCAGCACGCGCCTGTCGGCGCTGACGCGGCTCGTCGAGCAGGCGCAGGCGCACAGGCCACGGCTGGCGCGCTTCGCAGATCGCGTGGCGGGTGGATTCGTCGTCGGTCTATCGATCGCGGCAGTCGCGGTCTATGCGTGGTGGCACATCCACGCGCCGGACCGCGCCTTCGAAGTGCTGCTGTCGCTGCTGGTGATCAGCTGCCCCTGCGCGCTGTCGCTTTCGGTGCCTGCTGCGCTGGCTGCAGCTCACGGCCGCCTATCGAAGCTTGGCGTGCTCGCGACGCGGCCCGATGCGCTCGACACGCTGGCACGTGCCACGGACCTCGTCTTCGACAAAACCGGCACGCTGAGCACCGGCCGGCCCGGTCTCGTCGGCACCGAATGCTTCATGACGTCGGGCGTGGCACTCCAGATGCAGGAAGCGCTGGCACTAGCTGCCGCGCTGGAGCGCGGCTCACGTCATCCGCTCGCGCGGTCCCTTGCACACTTCGATGACGGTCGCCGCGCAGACGATGTGCGCGAGATCGCTGGCTCCGGGCTCGAGGGCGTTCTCGAGGGTCGCCGCCTGCGCCTCGGTTGCGCCACGTTTGCCGCCGCCACACGCGCCGACGACGGCCGTGTCTGGCTTGGCGATGGCGATTGCGCGTTCGCGGCGTTCGAACTGCGCGACGTGGCGCGCGAAGACGCTGCGGCCACGCTGGCGCAGCTTCGCCGGCAAGGTCTTGCCCTGCACCTCTACAGCGGCGATGCAGAACAGACCGTCTCCGCGTTTGCTGCGCAGTTTGACCTGCCGGCCGCCGCCGGCCGCCTGCAACCGGAGGAAAAGCTCGCACGCGTGCGCGCGCTGCAAGCGCAGGGCCGTATCGTCGCGATGGTCGGCGACGGCTTGAACGATGCGCCGGTCCTTGCCGGGGCGGACGTGTCCTTCGTCCTCGCACACGGTGCAGCCCTGGCGCAGCAGGCCGGAGATTTCGTGTTGACGCAGGACGCGCTGACACGCATTCCCGCTGCGATCGATGTCGCACGACGCACGCAGCGGATCATCCGCGGCAACCTCGCCTGGGCATTGGGCTACAACCTGCTCGCCTTGCCGCTCGCGGCCACGGGCCACGTCACGCCCTGGATGGCGGCGCTCGCGATGGTAGTCTCCTCGCTCACCGTCACCGTGAATGCCTTGCGGCTGACGCGTCCGGGGCGCGCATGACGATCCTGCTGCTGTTGATCCCGCTGAGTCTCGCGCTGCTCGGGGGCGCCATCTGGGCCTTCGCCTGGGCCGTGAAATCCGGTCAGTTCGACGACCTCGAGACGCCGCCGCTCGACATCCTCGCCGACGATCCGCACGACGCACCGCGCCGCGATGACCCCTGACTGGCTTCTGCTCGGCAGCGCCTTCCTGAGCGCCCTGCTGGGCGGTGCGCACTGCGCGGCCATGTGCGGCGGCATCGCCACGGCGTTTCCGGCCATGGGGCGCGAACGCAGCCTGCTCGCAGCCCTTGAACCGAACCTGGGCCGCGTCGTCGGCTATGTGATCGCGGGCGCCATAGCCGGTGGTCTCGGCCATGGCATCGTGGGCCTCGCTCGCGCGCCCAGTCTGCGCACAGGCCTTCGCGTGGCCGTCGGCATCGTGCTGGTCATCGCCGCCTTGCGGCTGCTCGATACAGGCGGCCGACTGGCCGCACTCGGCCGTCCGGGACGCACCGTCTGGGGCTGGCTGAGCCCCCTGCACCGTCGCCTGTTGCCCGCGGACACCTCGGGAAAACGGCTGCTGGCCGGCGTGCTCTGGGGTTGGCTGCCCTGCGGCCTGTCCGGGACCTTGCTGACCGCCGCCTGGCTGCAGGCCAGCGCGCACGGCGGCGCGCTGACGATGCTGGCCTTCGGACTGGGCACGCTGCCGCTGATGGTGCCGCTGACCTGGACCGGCGCTCGACTGGGCCTTGCTCTGCAGGCGCGGGCGCCGCGTGCAGCCGCTGGACTGCTCGTGTTGATGGCCGGACTCGTGACGGCCGCTGCACCCTGGCTCATGGCGGTGCCGGCCGCGCACCGCATGCTGGCTGCGCTGGGCTGCGTCGCGCCCTAGCTGCGCCGCGCCAACCGGGCCAGCGCGTCCGGATCGCGGATCTCGATGTGGCGTCCCAGGACACGGATCACGCCGTCGTCCTGCAGGCGCGTGAACCCGCGACTCACCGTCTCCAGCGCGAGGCCGATGTGGCGGGCGATGTCATCCCGGCTCATGGGCAGCGTCAATTCGACGAGCGATTCACCCGGCGGTTGCATGCGGATCAACAGGCGGTCGAGAAACAGTGCGATGCGTTCTGCCGCCTGTCGCCGCAACAGCAGCTGGACCTGCGGCCGGTCGCGCGCAGCGCTCTCGCCGATCGCACGAAGCAGTCGCCCCTGCGCCACCGCGCGAGGCGTCGCCCGCGACAGCAAACCATCGACCGGGAACTGACACACAATCGCCGAAGATAAAGCGACGACATCGCTGCCGTGGCGACCGGCGGATAAGGCGTCCAGACCGAGCAATTCACCGGGAAGGTGGAAGGCGAGCACCTGTTCCTCGCCATCCGGCGCGAAGCAGACCGATTTCAGCGCGCCCTCGACGACCAGCGTGACACCGTCCAGCTCATCACCGCCGGCATGCAGCCGCTCTCCCCGCGCCAGCTGCCGCAAGGGCTCGGCCAGCGGCGCAAAGGGGCAGCTGGCGTCCCCGCCCGGACCGGGCTGCCCGGCGACCGGTCGGAGCACGCAACGCGCGCAGAGCCGACCGGAGCGACAGGAGTCCGAGGCGGGATCCATGACCAGGCGTCAGAACGGGATGTCGTCGTCCTGGAAGCCCGGGTCGCTGCCGCCACCGCTGGCAGCACCACCACCACCGCCAAAATCATTGCCGCCGCCCTGGTTGAACGAATCGCGCGACTCGCCCATGCCGCCACCCGCGCCGCCGGTGCGGCCGCCCAGCATCTGCATGTCGTTGCCGACGATCTCGGTGGTGTACCGGTCGTTGCCCGTCTTGTCCTGCCACTTGCGCGTGCGCAGGCGGCCCTCGATGTACACGGACGAGCCCTTTTTCAGGTACTGCTGGGCGACTTCGGCGGTGCGGCCGAACAACACGACGGTGTGCCACTCGGTCACTTCCTTGTTCTCGCCGGTCTGCTTGTCGCGCCAGCTTTCGGTCGTCGCGATACGCAGGTTGGCCACGGAGCTGCCGGACGGCATTGCCCGAACTTCCGGATCCTGTCCGAGGTTGCCGATGAGGATGACCTTGTTGATGCCGCGCGCCATGTCTGTGCCCCTGTCTGTGAAGTGGCCGCCATTCTAAGCGGCCCGCCCGGCGCCCGTGCTAGCGCTGAAGCTGTCGCATAGGGCCTGAAACGGCGGTCGATGCGCCGGCAGGCGCTATAGTTGCTCTTTTGCCCCGGGCCCGACCGTCATGCAAACCCTGCGCATCCGAGGCGCGCGCACCCACAACCTGCGCAACCTCGACCTCGAACTGCCGCGCAACCGGCTGATCGTCTTCACCGGCCTGTCCGGTTCCGGCAAGTCCTCGCTGGCTTTCGACACGCTGTACGCCGAAGGCCAGCGCCGCTACGTCGAGTCGCTGTCCGCCTATGCGCGGCAGTTCCTGTCGATGATGGACAAGCCGGACGTGGACGGCATCGACGGCCTGTCGCCGGCCATCGCCATCGAGCAGAAGGCCACCTCGCACAACCCGCGTTCGACCGTTGGCACGGTCACCGAGATCCACGATTACCTGCGACTGCTCTATGCGCGTGCCGGCATCCCGCGCTGTCCCGAGCACGGCATCGACCTCACCGCGCAGACCGTGAGCCAGATGGTCGACCAAGTGCTGAAGCTGCCCGAGGGCGAATCGGCGCTGCTGCTCGCGCCGATGATCAGCGACCGCAAGGGAGAACACGAGGACGTGCTGGCGGAGCTTTCCTCGCAGGGCTTCGTGCGTGCGCGCATCGACGGCAAGATCGTCGAAGTCGATGACATGGCCGACCTCGACGGCCGCAAGAAGCACACGATCGAAGCCGTGGTCGACCGCTTCCGCACGCGGGCGGACCTGGGGACGCGGCTGGCCGAATCCTTCGAGACGGCGTTGCGGCTCGGCAAGGGCATCGCGCGCCTGGCCTTCGTCGACGGCAAGACGGAAGACATCACGTTCTCCAGCCTGCACGCCTGTCCGACCTGCGGGCACAGCGTGCCGCCGCTGGAGCCGAAGGTCTTCTCGTTCAACAACCCGGCCGGTGCCTGCGAAGGCTGCGACGGGCTCGGTTACCAGAGTTTCTTCGATCCGCAGCGCGTGGTGATGAACCCGCAGCTCTCGCTCGCGGGTGGCGCGATCCGCGGCTGGGATCGCCGCAACGCCTATTACTTCCTGATGATCCAGGCGCTCGCCCGCCACTACGGCTTCGACATCGACACACCCTGGAACCAGTTGCCCACCGACATCCGCGACGTGGTGCTGAACGGCAGCGGCGAGACGGACATCGAGTTCCGCTACACCGACGCACGGGGCCGTTCGACGAAGCGCGAGCATCCCTTCGAGGGCATCCTGCCGAACCTGGAGCGCCGCCACCGCGAGACCGATTCGTCCACGGTGCGCGAGGAGTTGGGCAAATACCGCGGCGTGCGCACCTGCACGCTCTGCCAGGGTGCCCGCCTGAACCGCAACGCGCGCCATGTGCAGGTCGATGGCCGCTCGCTGCCGGAGGTCTCGCACCTGTCGGTCGGCGCAGCGCTCCAGCTCTACAGCCACCTGTCGCTCGAAGGCTGGCGCGGCGAGATCGCCACCCGCATCGTCAAGGAAGTGGCCGACCGGCTGCGATTCCTCGTCGACGTGGGCCTGGACTACCTGACGCTCGATCGCAGCGCGGAGACGCTCTCCGGCGGCGAGGCGCAGCGCATCCGCCTCGCGAGCCAGGTCGGCTCCGGACTTACCGGCGTCATGTACATCCTCGACGAGCCATCGATCGGCCTGCACCAGCGCGACAACCAGCGCCTGCTGGCGACGCTGCGCCGGCTGCGCGACCTGGGCAACACGGTCATCGTCGTCGAGCATGACGAGGACGCCATCCTCACGGCCGACTACGTCGTGGACCTCGGCCCAGGTGCTGGTGTGCATGGCGGCGCGATTGTCGCGCAGGGTACGCCGCAGGACATCCTCGCCAACCCGAACTCGCTGACCGGCGGCTACCTGTCCGGCCGGGTGAAAATCCCTGTGCCGACCCAGCGTCTGAAGCCGGATCCGTCACGCGCGATCCGCCTGATTGGCGCCCGGGCCAACAACCTGCGGGGCGTCGATGCCGCTTTTCCCATCGGGCTGCTGACCTGCGTGACCGGCGTGTCCGGCTCAGGCAAATCGACGCTCGTGAACGACACGCTGTTCCGCGCCGCCTCGCAGTACCTGGGCTTGGGCAACGGCGATCCAGCACAGCTGGAACGCGTCGAGGGCATGGAGCTGATCGACCGCGTCATCGACATCGACCAGAGTCCCATCGGCCGTACGCCGCGTTCGAATCCCGCCACGTACACGGGCCTGTTCGCGCCGCTGCGCGAGCTCTTCGCGCAGGTGCCGGAAGCGCGAACGCGCGGCTATGATGCCGGGCGTTTCAGTTTCAACGTGAAGGGCGGCCGCTGCGAGGCCTGCCAGGGCGATGGCCTGATCCGCGTCGAGATGCACTTCCTGCCGGATGTCTACGTGCCCTGCGATGTCTGCAAGGGCCAGCGCTACAACCGCGAGACGCTCGACATCCGCTACCGCGGCAAGACGATCCACGACGTGCTGGAAATGACCATCGAGGACGCGCACGCCTTCTTCAAGCCGATCCCGGCCGTGGCGGCGAAACTGCAAACGCTGATGGACGTGGGACTGTCCTATGTGAGGCTCGGGCAGAACGCGACGACCTTGTCAGGCGGCGAGGCACAGCGCGTAAAGCTTGCCCGCGAGCTCGCCAAGCGCGCGACGGGCCGTACGCTCTACATCCTCGATGAACCCACAACGGGCCTGCATTTCCACGACGTGGCGCAGTTGCTGAAGGTGCTGCATCGCCTGCGCGACGAGGGCAACACGATCGTCGTGATCGAGCACAACCTGGATGTGGTGAAGACCGCGGACTGGCTGATCGATCTCGGCCCGGAAGGCGGGGCCGGCGGCGGCCACATCCTGGTGACCGGGACGCCCGAGCAGGTGGCGGTCCACGAAGGGTCGGAGACGGGTCGCTACCTGCGTCCCCTACTGGGTCGCTGACCCCCAGAAAAGCAAAACCCGGGCAGGTCGATGACCTGTCCGGGCTTTACACCCAACCGGACTCGTTAAAGCCCGGCTGGCGAATCGCCTGAAGCGATTACTTGGCGGCCGGAGCAGCAGCCGGGGCTTCGGCAGCAGCCGGAGCAGCGGCTTCGGCAGCCGGAGCAGCGGCTTCAGCAGCCGGAGCAGCGGCTTCAGCCGGGGCAGCGGCCGGAGCCGGAGCAGCGGCCGGAGCCTCTTCCTTCTTGGCGCAAGCGGCGAGAGCGAGGGCGACGGCGAAGGCGCTCAGAGCGAGTTTCGTGTTCATCAAGCGATACCCCAGAAAATGGTTTGAAGATCGAAAGACCAAGCGATACACAGATCCAACTATCGCTTCGCGCAATCTTATAGAGTCCGATCGGGATTGAAAACTCCACTTCGATTGCGTTTCCGATTGGATATCACCCGGATACTGAACGGACGCTGTACCGGCAAGCACCCAGCAGGGATCTCTCCATGACCGCTGCCCCCGACTTCGACACCCTCTACACCGCGCATTTCGGCGAAATCACGGCCCGGACGGAAAGCGCCCTCGCTGCCTGTGGTTTCGAAACGCTGTGGATCCATTCGGGTCTCGAACGACTCGCCTTCCTGGACGACCAGACCTACCCGTTCCGGTCGAACCCCCATTTCATCTGGTGGGTGCCCCACACCGAAGCGCCACGCTGCCTGCTGGTTTTCACGCCAGGACAGCGTCCAGTCCTGTTTTTCCACTGTCCGCGGGATTTCTGGCATTTGCCGCCGGCCTTGCCGGAAGGCGGCTGGACGAAGCATTTCGACATCCGACCGGTCGGGGACTGGGCCGAAACGCTCGCTGCCCTGCCAACACCCGATGCGCGGACGGCACTCATAGGCGAGCCGTTCCCCGGTCTCGAAGCCCTGTCCCCCGCAGTGCTGAACCCACCGGCGCTCCTGCGCTGGCTGCATGAGCAGCGCGTGCGCAAAACGCCATACGAACTGGCCTGCCAGCGGGAGGCCAGCCGACTGGGCGTCACAGCACATCGCGCCGCCCGCGCCGCCCACGGCGCCGGAGAAAGCGAATACGGCATCCACCAGGCCTTCCTGGCGGGGTGTGGCCAAAGGGAGATGGAGTTGCCCTACCGCGCGATCGTGGCGCGTGGACCGCACGGCGCGACCCTGCATTACCAGGCGCT
Organism: Pseudomonadota bacterium; assembly: GCA_947454665.1. Classification (GTDB taxonomy): domain Bacteria; phylum Pseudomonadota; class Gammaproteobacteria; order Steroidobacterales; family Steroidobacteraceae; genus ZC4RG30. Next base: position 18,635 of record CANGMU010000013.1, read on the forward strand.
GGACCAACACAGGCCGTCGGCCCCCACCTCGCTGTTGATCGACGCCGGCGCGGCCTTCCGCGGCTATGGCAGCGACATCACGCGGACCTGGCCTGCAAGCCAGGATGGCGAATTTGCGGATCTGGTGGACGCACTCGACCGGTTGCAACAAGCGCTCTGCGCGCGGGTGCGGCCGGGCGTCAGTTGGCCAGACCTGCACCTCCAGGCGCATCTCGACATCGCCACCCTGTTGCGGCACGCCGGCGTCCTGCGCGTTTCCCCGGAAACCGCCGTGGACACGGGGCTGTCGTCCGTCTTCCTGCCACACGGGCTGGGCCACCTGCTCGGCCTTCAGGTCCACGACGTGGGCGGCTTCCATCCAACCCCCCATGCACCGGCCCTCCCCCCACCCGCCGGACATCCGGCACTGCGACTCACCCGGACCCTGGAAGCGGGCATGGTGGTGACGATGGAGCCAGGGATCTATTTCATCGACGTCCTGCTCGACCAAGCCCGGCAGGGGCCCCAGGCAAGCGGCATCGACTGGGAAGCGGTAGCCCGATTGCGGATCCACGGCGGCATCCGCATCGAGGACAACCTGGTGGTGAACGCGGGTGGCTGCGAAAACCTCACGCGGGAAGCCTTCGCCGCCGCCCTGATCTGACCCGTCGGTCAGGCCTTCTTCAACAGGTCACGGATTTCCGCCAACAGGACTTCCTGCGCCGGGGGCGAGGGCGGAGGCGCATCTGCCGCCGGAAGGGCGGGCTTCTTGAGCCGATTGATGCCCTTGAGCGCGACGAACAGCACCAGCGCGATGAGGACGAAGTCGAAGATCGTCTGGACGAAGGCGCCGTACTTCAGCAGCACCGGCTTGCCATCGGAAGCCGCACCGATCTGGACGGCGAGGTCTGTGAAATTGACGCCTGAAAGGGCCATGCCCAGCGGCGGCATGACCACATTTTCGACCAGTGCCGATACGATCTTGCCGAACGCCGCACCGATGATGACGCCGACGGCCATGTCGACAACGTTGCCTTTGACGGCAAATTCCTTGAACTCAGACGCAATGCCCATGAACGAGCCCCCCGTGAAGAAAAAACGGCGCGCCGCATGTTGCGTCGCGCCGTTTCAGGTTACGGCAGGCCATACCGACAGCGCAACGCGAGGCTGGCTGTCAGAGGGCTGGTCAGGCTTCGGCGGCCTTCTTGGCAGCCTTCTTCTTGGCCTTGGCCTTGGCCGGCTTTTCCTCAGCCGCGGCCGCAGGACCGTCCACCAGCTGCATCAGCGCCATGTCAGCGTTGTCGCCCGGGCGGGGCGCCATGTGCAGGATGCGGGTGTAGCCACCCGGACGAGCGTTGAAGCGCTTGCCCAGATCCGCAAAGAGCTTGTCGACGACTTCCTTGTCACGCAGGCGCGCGAAAGCGAGCCGGCGCTTGGCCTCGGTGTCGACCTTCGAAAGGGTGATGAGCGGCTCGACGACGCGACGCAGCTCCTTCGCCTTCTGAACGGTGGTGCGGATCGTCTCGTGCTTCAGCAGCGAGACGGCCATGTTGCGCAGCATCGCCTGCCGGTGGGGGGCATTGCGCGAAAGCTGTCGGCCGGAAACTTGATGACGCATGTCTTACCTATCAGATCGTGTCGCGCTCGTCGTCGTGCCGGAGGCCGGCCGGCGGCCAACCTTCAAGGCGCATGCCCAGCATGAGGCCGTGGCCCTGCAGGACTTCCTTGATTTCCGTCAACGACTTCTTGCCCAGGTTCGGCGTCCGCAGCAGCTCGACTTCCGTCCGCTGCACGAGATCACCGATGTAATGGATGTTCTCGGCCTTGAGGCAGTTCGCACTGCGAACCGTCAGCTCGAGTTCATCAACAGGACGCAGCAGCAGCGGGTCGAAGGCCACGCCAGGCTCATCCCGCTTGGCTTCATCCTCGCCCTGCAGATCCACGAAGACCGACAGCTGGTCCTTGAGGATGCTGCCAGCACGACGGATCGCCTCTTCGGCGTCGATGGTGCCGTTGGTCTCGATGTCGATGACCAGCTTGTCCAGATCCGTGCGCTGTTCGACGCGCGCGGCCTCAACCGAGTACGTCACACGGCGGACGGGGCTGAAAGACGCATCCAGCTGCAGGCGGCCGATCGGGCGCGTGGACTCTTCGAACGCTGCACGCTGCAGCGCCGGACGGTAGCCACGGCCCTTTTCAATCTTGATCTGCATCGTAAGCTCGCCAGCCTTCGTCAGGTTGGCGATCACGTGATCCGGGTTCACGACTTCAATATCGTGGTCAACCTGAATATCGCCCGCCGTCACCGGGCCGGGCCCCTTCTTGTGCAGGCGAAGCTCGGCCGACTCACGAGAGTGCATCTTGATCGCAACGGCCTTGAGGTTCAGCAGGATATCGACGACGTCCTCCTGGACGCCCTCGATGCTGGTGTACTCGTGCAGGACGCCTTCGATCTCGACTTCCGTGATCGCGGCGCCAGGCATGGAGGACAGCAGGACCCGACGCAGGGCATTACCCAGCGTATGGCCAAAGCCGCGCTCAAAAGGCTCGATGACCACGCGCGCCTGGCGGGGAGCAACGGGTTGCACCTTCACCACGCGGGGCTTGAGGAATTCGGTCACTGAGGATTGCATCGAACCTCCTTCCTTACTTCGAGTACAGCTCGACGACGAGGTTCTCGTTGATGTCCGGGAGCACGTCGTCACGGGCGGGCGCAGACTTGAACACGCCACGCATTTCCTTCTCGTTCACGTCGAGCCAATCCGGGAAACCGGCTTGGGCGGCGCTCGCAAGGGCCGTCTGCACGCGCAGCTGGCTCTTCGACTTCTCGCGGATCTGGACGACATCGCCAGCCTTGACCTGGTACGAAGCGATCGTGACGGCCGAACCGTTCACCTGGATCGACTTGTGGCTGACCAGCTGACGAGCCTCAGCACGCGTGGACGCGAAGCCCATGCGGTAGACCACGTTGTCGAGGCGGGACTCCAGCATCTTCAGCAGGTTTTCGCCAGTCGCGCCGGTGCG
>CANGMU010000014.1 GCA_947454665.1 Pseudomonadota bacterium
ATCACATAGCGTTCCATGCGGAAGTGCGAGGACCACGGCGCTTCGGTCGCGTCGACATAGAAGCCGGCGCCCTGGCCGAGGTCATAGGCCGCATCGTCGGGCACACCGTCGCCACGCGGGCTCGTGTCCGGCGCGAGGATCGCGACGCCGTGATTCGCGGCAGCGGCATAGGCACCGGCCTTGGTGGTGAAGTTCTCTTCCGTGCAGGTAAGGCCGGAAAGCCAGATCAGCAGCGGGAAGGGCCCATCGCCTTGCGGCTTGAAGAAGGAAAACTTCATCGGCGTGCCCGTGGCTGCGCTGTCATGTCGCGCGAAGCTCAGCGTGCCGCCGTGTACCTTGTGTTGCTGGGTGATCGTGCTCATGGTGCCGCGATCCTACGGTGGAGCCCTGTTCGCGTATAGTCCGCTGGATGAGCCCTCGCAACGCCTTGCTGTCCGGCCTTGTGGCCGTTCTGCTGATCGCCGCGGCGCCGTGCGCCGAGGCTGCTGCACCGAAGCCCCTTGCCACGCGCGAGCAGGTCGAAAACCTGCTGGCCACGGGCCTGCCTTCCGGTTCCAGCGTGGCCACCGTGTCGCGCTTCCTCGATGAGCACGGTATCGGTCACGGCAAGGCTGAACAGTCCGGCCCTTCGATGCAGCTGACCGGCAGCGTCGTTGGCTTGCGTAGCAAGGCGTCCCGCTTCACCTTGCAGGTCCGGTTTTCCTTCCTGCAGGACCGGCTCATCGGTTATTCGTTCACCGAGGTCCCGGCGACCTGATGGCAGCGCGCGTCCTGATGCTGGCTGCTGTGGCCTTGCCGCTTGCCGGCTGCGCCGTGCCTTCCGCGAAGGACAGCCTCACCGCGACGCTTGCCGCGCCGGAACTGGCCAACGGGCCACGCATCGAATGGCGCCGTGATGACGCTGCCGATGTGGCCGTGCAGGGGGAGATCCGCCGGCTGCTGGCCACGGGCGTCACCGCGGAAACGGCCATCGCCGTCGCGTATCTCGCCAGTCCCGAACTGCAGTTGGCGCTCGAACGCATCGAAGTGTCCCGCGCAGACCTCGTCGCCGCGACGCGTCTGCCGAATCCGACCGCCGTCGTCGGCGTGCGTGAACCGGGTGGCGCACTCGCCGCGTTCTATCCCACGCGCACCGTCACGGTCGGCTTGTTGCAGAACGTGCTGGCCCTGCTCAACCAGCCGGCACGTCGACGCATCGCGCAGGCGGACCTCGAACGCGCGCAGCTCGAGGCGGCAGATCGCATCGTCGGCATCGCCGCTGAAGTGAACCAGGCCTGGATCGAGCTCGTCGCCGCCGAACGCGTCGAATCGCTGCGCCGGCAGTCCGTCGAGGCTGGCCGTGCCTCGCTCGACAAGGTCGTGATCGGTGCGGCGAACCGCAAGGACTTCAGCGTCGTCGACGTCGCCAACGAACGCGGCAACCTTTACGGCCTGGAAACCCAGCTCATGCGCGCGAAGCTGGACGTCCAGACCGCACGCGCCACGCTGGCGCGGCTGATGGGCACGGCCGGCCAGCAGGATGGCTGGAAGACACAGGGCGAGCTGCCGCCGCTGCCCCTTGCCGATCCGGACCTCGCGGCGATCACGCCGCAAGCGCTGCAGCAGCGGCTGGATCTGCGCGCGGCCCGTCAGACCGTCATCGCACGACTCAGACTGTTGGCCATGCAGCGCCGGTTCCGCTGGCTCGGCAGCCTGGAACTCGGCGTGTTCCGCGAAAGCGCGGCCGGTGGCATGAGCTTCACGGGTCCCAATGCCGTCATCGAGCTGCCGGTCTTTGACCAGCGCCAGGCGCAACTGCTGGCCTCCGATTCCGAATATCGCAGCGCGCGCCGCACGCTGGAGCAGCGCGTCCTGACGGCACACGGCGAGCTGCGCACGCATGCGGCCGAAGTGGCCGCCACGCGCTCGATGGTCGAGAAATATCGCGATGCCGTCCTGCCGAACCAGCGGCAGTTGTCGGCCCAGATCGGCCCGGGGTCGCAAGCCGTCGCGTCGGTGGAACGGCTGCGGCTGCAGCAGTCCATCCTGGGCTCCGAAGAGCAGGCACTTGGCTTGCTGCGCGATTACTGGCGCGCTCGGGGCGCGCTGGCCCGAGCTGCCGGTGCCTGGGCCAGCGTGGGCGGGGCCCCAGCTCACGGCCCGCAATTCGCACCGAAATAGTGCAACAAGGCGTGTCGCGCCTCAACGGTGCGCGGCCTGTTGGTGCAACGGCCCGCCAGACCAGAGGCCGCAGCCCTTTTTAGAGCGGTTTTGCCCATCCAGAGCGAGTTGGTACGCCGCTTGCTTAGTCTTACTCAGGGACACCTGATTAAACCGTCCTTTTAGGAGTGCTACATGATCAAGTCGCGAGTCTTGCTGGCCGGAGCGCTGGTGCTTTCTTCCGTGGGTGCGGCGCATGCCGATACCTTCACCGTTTCTCCCGCCCTGGTGTCGGACTACGACTTCCGCGGAATCACGCAGACGGCGAAGGACCCGGCTCTGCAGGTCGGTGCCACGTATTCGGCCGACAGCGGGTTCTACCTCGGTGGCTGGACCAGCAACCTCAACTTCGGTCCCGGCGACCCGAAGATCGAGCTCGACCTGACGACGGGCTTCACCTGGGGTGATGCGAAGGAGTCGGCCGCCTATGACGCCGGCATCGTCTACTACACCTACGTCAGCAAGAGCGACTTCAACTATCCGGAAGTCTATTTCGGCGTGACCAAGGACTGGTTCAACGCGAAGCTCTTTTACTCGTGGGATTTCGGTGGCCTGGGTCAAAGCGCCTACTACCTGTCGACGACCGGTACGTTCCCGCTGCCCAGCGACTTCGCGCTCGTCGCGCACGCCGGTTACAACGGTGGTGACTACTGGGACAAGAACTACGGCAATGGCTATGTCGACTGGTCGGTCGGCGTGACCAAGGCCGTCGGCAAGTTCACGGTCGGCGTGTCGTTCATCGACGGCAGCGACCTGAAGGACGTCCCGGGCAAGGTCTTCGATACGAAGAGCAAGGTCGTCGCCACGATCTCGACGACGCTGCCGTGGGGCAAGGATTGATCCGGATCTGAACCGGATCCCCGCGGGATGAAGAAGGCCCGTCGCGCAAGCGGCGGGCTTTTTTCATGGGCCTTCAGCCGGCCTTCGTGGCCTTGATCACATCGGCCAGGGTGCCGACCAGTTCATCGATCTGCGATCTTTCGATGATGAGCGGCGGCGACATCGCGGTCATGTCACCGGCCGATCGCACGAGGATGCCCGCGTCGAAGGCCCGCACGAAGGTATCGAAGCCGCGCGCGCCGGGCCTGCTGGCCCAGGGCTCGTATTCGATCGCGGCCACCAGGCCGTAATTGCGCACGTCGATCACGCCTGGCAGCCCTTTCAGGCTGTGCACGGCGTCTTCCCAGTACGGCGCGATTTCCTTCACGCGCTGGAAAAGTCCCTCGCGCTGATAGATGTCGAGCGTCGCAAGTCCCGCCGCCGCGGCCGTCGGATGCGCCGAATAGGTATAGCCGTGGAAGAGTTCGATCGCCGCCTCGGGGCCGGTCATGAACGCGTCGTGGATTTCCTTCTTCACGAGCACCGCGCCCATCGGCACCGTGCCGTTGGTCAGGCCCTTGGCCATCGTGATGAGGTCGGGCGTCACGTCGAAGGCCTGCGCGGCAAAGGCTTCGCCCGTGCGGCCGAACCCGGTGATCACCTCGTCGAAGATCAGCAGGATGCCGTGCTTGTCGCAGAGCTGGCGCAGGCGCTGCAGATAGCCCTTCGGCGGTGGCAGCACGCCGGTGCTGCCCGCGATCGGCTCGACGATGACTGCGGCGATGTTCGACGCGTCATGCAGGGCAACGAGCCGCTCCAGCTCGTCGGCCAGTTCCGCACCATGTTCCGGCAGCCCGCGGCTGAAGGCGTTCTTCGACAGGTTGAAGGTGTGTGGCAGGTGGTCCACGCCCGGCAGCATCGAGCCCGCCCAGGCCTTGCGGTTGGCGACCATGCCGCCGACAGACAGTCCCCCGAAATTCACGCCGTGATAGCCGCGTTCGCGGCCGATCAGTCGCGTGCGCGAGCTGTCACCCCGCAGGCGGTGGTACTGAAGTGCGATCTTCAGCGCGCTCTCCACGGCCTCGGAGCCCGAGTTCGTGAAGAAGACATGGTCCATGCCGGCCGGTGCGATGTTCACGATCGCGTTGGCCAGTTCGAAAGCCTGCGGATGGCCCATCTGGAAGGGAGGGGCGTAATCCAGGTTCTCCATCGAACGCGTGACCGCTGCGGTGATTTCCTGACGGCCATGTCCGGCGTTCACGCACCACAGGCCGGCCACGCCGTCCAGGATCTGGCGGCCCTCCGGCGTCCAGTAATGCATGCCCTGGGCGCGGGCCAAAAGTCGCGGCTTCGCCTTGAACTGGCGGTTCGCCGTGAAGGGCATCCAGAACGCTTCTAATTGGTTGCTCATGGGAATGATGATAGAACACCGCATGCTTGATACGACGTCCCCTGAACTGCGCTTCGTCGCGACGGTTCCCCGCGGCTTTGCCGACCTTCTCGCCCTGGAACTGGCCACCCTCGGGGCCACCGACATCCGCGAACGCGCCGGTGGCGTGGCCTTCCGCGGCAGCCTGGAAACGGGCTACCGCGCCTGCCTCGAGTCTCGCCTCGCCAGTCGGGTGTTGCTGCAGGTCGGCAACGCCAGCATGACCGGCGGCACCGACTCGCTGTACGACGCCGTGCGCTCGGTCGACTGGCGCCAGCACCTGGATCCGCGCGGCACCATCGCCTGCGAATACACCGGCGTTCATCCGGCCATCAGCAACACCCATTTCGGCACGCTGAAGGTCAAGGACGCGATCTGCGACCAGTTGCGCGACAGTACCGGCCAGCGCCCTGACGTCAGCACCGAGCGGCCCTCGCTGCGCGTGCATGCCCACGTGGGCGGCGGGCAGGTGACGGTGTCGATCGACCTGGCCGGCGAATCACTGGGCCGTCGCGGCTACCGGGTCGCGGGCGGTGAGGCCCCGCTGCGCGAGAACCTCGCTGCCGGCATCCTCGTGCGCGCGCAGTGGCCGCAGGTGGCCGCCGCGGGTGGCGAATTCCTGGACCCCATGTGCGGCTCGGGCACTTTCGTGATCGAAGCCGCCTGGATGGCTGCCGACATCGCGCCCGGCCTCATGCGCGATTACTTCGGCTTCCTCGGCTGGGAGCAGCACGACGCCGTGATCTGGGAGCGCGTGCGCGAGGCGGCGCTGGGCCGCATGAAGCAGATCCTTCCAGTGACCGTCCGCGGTCGCGACCGCAACCCGGGCGCCGTTGCCACGGCGCAGGCCAATGCGCGCCGCGCCGGCGTCGGCCGCGACATCCTGTTCGAAGTGGGCGACATCGCCGAGGCCCGTCCTGCGAACATCGATCCGGAAGGCCACAGTCAGGGCCTGCTCTGCGTGAATCCGCCTTACGGCCAGCGCATCGGGCAGGGCGAGGATGCGCTCGCCGCGCATCGCGCGATCGGCGAGGCGCTGCGCGGTCCCTTTGAATCCTGGCAGGCCGTCGTGCTGACCGGCGAGCCGGCCATGGGCCAGGCCATCGGCGTGAACGCGCACCGCGTACATACCGTCTGGAACGGCGCGATCGAATGTCGCCTGCTGCGCTTCGCGCCCAATGCGCGGCGTGAACGTCGCGAAGCCCCCAAGGGCATCGTCATCGACGATCCGAACATCGCGCAGCGCGAAGGCGCGCGCATGTTCGCCAACCGCCTGAAGAAGAACGTCGCACACCTGGGCAAGCTCGCGCGTCGGCAGGACGTCGGCTGCTATCGCCTGTACGACGCCGACATGCCCGAATACGCCTTCGCCGTGGACCTCTACACCGGCACGGGCGAGGAAGCAGGCCAGCGCTGGCTCTTCGTGCAGGAATACCAGGCGCCGCTCACCGTCGATCCGGAAGCCGCGCGCCGCCGCCGCGAAGAAGCCCTTTCCGTGATGCCGGAGGTCACCGGCGTGCCCTTCACGCACATCCACCTGCGCACGCGTCGCAAGCAGAAGGGCACGTCGCAGTACGACAAGCTCGGTGCGCGCGGTCGGCAGCACGTGGTGGAAGAGGGTGGCCTGAAGTTCCTCGTGAACTTCGATGACTACCTGGACACTGGCATCTTCCTCGACCACCGCGACATGCGCGCCAAGGTGCGCGGCATGGCGGCTGGCAAGCATGTGTTGAACTTGTTCTGCTACACGGGCAGCGTCAGCGTGCACGCCGCCGCCGGTGGTGCGGCCACCACGACGAGCGTGGACCTCTCCAAAACCTATCTGGAGTGGGCGCGCCAGAACCTCGAGCTCAACGGCTTCCCGTCTGATCGCCACGAACTCGTGCATGCCGACTGCCTGGCCTGGCTCGATGCCGAGGCCGCACGCGCACCGGGTCGCTATGACCTCGTTTTCCTCGACCCACCGACCTTCTCCAATTCCGCCCGCATGGAAGGCGTGCTCGACGTCCAGCGCGACCACGTCCGCATGGTCGATGCCTGCATGCGCCTGCTCGCGAAGGGCGGCGTGCTGCTGTTCTCGAACAATGCGCAGCGCTTCCAGCTCGATGCGGGGCTGGCGGAACGCTATGCGGTGTCGGACATCACCAAGGCCACCTTGCCCTTCGACTTCCAGGGCAACCCGCGCATCCATCGCTGCTACGAGATCCGAAGCGTTGATTGAGTGCGGATATAGCGCTTCACGCTGCCTCTGGCGCGGGCGCTGTCCATCGTCTACCTTCCGGGTCCGGGGGGCGGATGACCGTCTCCGTTCCTTTTCTTTCACCACACGGTGCAAACCATGTTGAAACTCAACGTCAACGGTCAGGATCGCGAGATCGACGGCGTGGCGGACGACACGCCGCTGCTCTGGGTACTGCGTGACGAGCTCAAGCTCGTCGGCACGAAGTTCGGCTGCGGCATCGCCCAGTGCGGCGCCTGCACGGTCCACTTGAACGGCCAGCCGATCCGCTCCTGCCAGATGCCGGCCAGCGCCGTCGCGGGCCAGAAGATCACCACCGTCGAAGGCCTCGCCAAGGGCGAGCAGCTGACGGCGCTCCAGCAGGCCTGGATCGAGCATGACGTCGCCCAGTGCGGCTACTGCCAGGCTGGACAGTTGATGTCCGCCACGGCGCTGCTGGCCAAGAACCCGAATCCGACCGAAGCGCAGATCAACGAATTCATGGCCGGCAACATCTGCCGCTGTGGCACGTACGTGCGCATCAAGAAGGCCATCAAGGCGGCCGCTGCGGCCGGGAAGGGGAAGGCGTGATGAATGCCGACATGAACCTGGATACGCTGGTCCGCGACCTCGTCGCGGGTTTCGAAGGTGAGAAGGCCGTCGCCGTCAGCCGCCGCGGCTTCCTGAAGGTGGGTGCCGGCGCCGCGGGTGGCCTCGTGCTCGCGCTGTCCGCCGGCCTGCCGTCCGATGCGCAGGCCCAGGCCGGCCCGGGTGGCCCGCCGCCGATCCCGTTCGTGCCGGGCGCCTACGTGCGCATCGCCACCGACGGCAAGATCACGCTCATCAGCAAGAACCCCGAGATTGGCCAGGGCATCAAGACCGCCTTCGGCGTGATCCTCGCGGAGGAGCTGGATGCGAAGTGGTCCGACGTGACCATCGTGCAGGCCGACGTGAATCCGGCCGTCTACGGCACGCAGTTCGCCGGTGGTTCGATGTCGATCCCGATGGCCTGGGACTCCCTGCGCAATGCCGGCGCCGGCGCACGCGCGATGCTCGTGGCCGCGGCCGCGAAGCAGTGGGGCGTGCCGGAATCGGAACTCACGACCTCCGACAGCACCGTGATCCATGCCGCCAGCGGCAAGAAAGCCAGCTATGGCTCGCTCGCCACGGCCGCCGCCGCGCTGCCGCCGCCGGACGTGAAGTCGCTGAAGCTCAAGGCCCGCAAGGACTACAAGCTCATCGGCAAGCGCTTCACGGGCGCCGACAACGACAAGCTCGTGCAGGGCAAGCCGCTGTTCGCCCTGGACGTGCAGATCCCGGGCATGAAGTACGCGATCCTCGAAAAGTGCCCGTCGATCGGCGGCAAGGCCAAGAGCTTCAACGTCGACGAGATCAAGAAGCTGCCGGGCGTGCTCGATGCCTTCATCGTCGAAGGCACCACGCCATCCAAGAACGTCATGCAGACGGCCGTGCTGCCGGGCGTGGCGATCATCGGCAAGAACACCTGGGCGGTCTTTTCGGCCCGCCAGAAGCTGAAGGTCGAGTGGGACCACAGCACCGCCTCGAAGGACAGCTGGACGGACTACGTCAAGCAGGCCAAGGCGCTGTCGACCAAGGTGCAGGGCGATGCCGTCGTGAAGGCGACGGGCGACGTGGACAAGGCGCTGGCCGGCGGCAAGACCGTCGAAGCGTTCTACCAGTTCGCCTTCGTCTCGCATGCGCAGCTCGAGCCGCAGAACACGGTCGCCTGGTACAAGGGCGACTCGATCGAACTGTGGGCCCCGACGCAGCTGCCGAACCAGGCGATCGTTGGAGGCGTCGTCGGCCTCGCCGCCGACAAGGTCAAGCTCAACCAGATGCGCGTCGGTGGCGGCTTCGGTCGTCGCCTGCTGAACGACTTCGTCTGCGAAGCCGCGTACCTGTCCAAGGCCATCAACGGCCCGGTCAAGCTCGTCTGGACCCGCGAAGACGACATGCGCCACGACTCCTACCGGGTCGGCGGCTTCATGGCGTACAAGGCTGGCCTCGATGCGCAGGGCAAGCTTGCCGCCTTCAACGCCCACATGATCGGCTTCAAGGACACCGCGTCGGGCGGCACCTCGACGGCCAGCGGTATCTCGGCGAACGAGTTCCCGGTGACCTACGTGAACGACTACCGCGCCTCGCAGTCGCTGATGCCGCTGTCGATGCCGGTGGGTCCGTGGCGTGCGCCGGGTTCGAACACGATGGCCTGGGTGCAGCAGTCCTTCCTCGGTGAGGTGGCCGCTGCCGCCAAGAAGGACCATGTCGAGTTCCTGCTCGAGCTGTTCGGCCGCAAGGCTGGCAAGGGCCAGGATGGCGCCGATCAGATGCCGGGCATGCCGCGCCAGGCGGGCCTGAATCCGGATCGTGCGATCGGCGTGATCAAGATGGCCGCCGAGAAGGCCGGCTGGGGCAAGCCGCTGCCGAAGGGCCATGCACTGGGCCTCGCGTTCTACTTCAGCCATCAGGGCCATGTGGCCGAGATCGCCGAAGTGAGCGTCGACAAGGACAAGAAGGTCACCGTGCACAAGATGACCGTCGCGGCCGATGTCGGCCCGGTGGTCAACCTGTCGGGTGCCGAGAACCAGTGCCAGGGCTGCGTCGTCGACGCGATCGGCACGATGGGCCTCGAGATCACGATGGAGAACGGCGCCGCGCAGCAGACGAACTTCGACAAGTACCCGTTGCCGCGCATGCCGGTCTCGCCGGAGGTCAATGTGCACTTCGTGCAGAGCGACTTCTCGCCGACGGGCCTGGGCGAACCGGCCTTCCCGCCGGCCGTGCCGGCGATCTGCAATGCGATCTACGCGGCCACCGGCCACCGGATCCGCACGCTGCCGATCACCAAGGAAGGCTTCAAGATCGCGTAAGCGGTCGCGAGCCACCGCGCCGCGCGGCCTGCCTCACAGCAGGTCGCGCAGCCGGTACCAGAGCATCGCAAGGACCAGGGCAGGGCGGCGCAACAGGGCGCCGCCCGGGAACGCCCGGTGCGGGATCCTCGCGAACACATCAAACCTTCCCGCCGTTCCCGATATCGCCTCCGCCACCAGCTTGCCGGCCATGCCCGCCAGCGCCACCCCGTGGCCCGAGAATCCCTGCAGGTAATAGACGTCCCCGGCCAGTCGTCCGAAGTCCGGTGCCCGGTTGCGCGTGATGTCGAGCCAGCCGCCCCAGGCCTGAGTGACCCGCGCCTCCGCCAACTGCGGGAAGACGCGCAGCATCCGTCGTCGTGTCGCGGCCGCACCGGCTGAAGGATCCAGTCCCGAATAGCTCACGCGCCCGCCGAACAGCAGGCGGTGGTCGGCCGACCGTCGGAAATAATCGAGGATCCAGTTGCAGTCGCTGACCGCGGCATTGGCCGGCAGCAGCGCTTCGGCGCGCTCGCGCCCCAGCGGTTCCGTCGCCACGACATAGGTTCCTACGCCCAGGATGCGACGGGCGAGGGCGGGTTCAAAGCCACCCAGCAAAGCGTTGCCCGCCAGCAGCAGTTGCCGCGCCCGCACGCAGCCGGAGGCCGTGCGCACGACGAGGCCGCCCGCCTCGCGCGACCAGTCCACGGCGCGGCTGTTCTCATGGATGCGCGCGCCGGCAGCCTGGGCCGCGCGGGCCAGGCCCCGCACATACTCCAGCGGCTGCAGGTGCCCGCCGTTGGCGTCGAAGAGGCCCGAGCAATAGCGCTCGCTGCCCACGAAGGCGGGCAGGGCCTCGCGCGCCAGCAGTTGCGTGTGGGGATAGGCATAACGCGCCTGCAGGGCGTCGTGCCAGCTCCGCAGTTCGTCATCGTGGCGCGGGCGCAGGGCCACCTGCAGGTGGCCCGGGACCAGGTCGCAGTCGATCCCGTGACGCGCCACACGCTCGCGCAGCAGCGCCAGGGCCTCTACCGTGCAGTCCCAGACCCTGCGGGCATCAGCGGGGCCCACCAGCGCTTCCAGCGCGTCCTGCGAGGCGGCGGTGCCCGGGATGAGCTGGCCGCCGTTGCGGCCCGAGGCGGCACTGCCCACGCGGCCCGCTTCCAGCAGCACGACCCGATGGCCGAGTTCGGCCAGGTGCAGCGCTGCGGAGCAGCCCGCGATCCCACCGCCCACGATGCAGACGTCGGCCATCGCCTCGCCTTCGAGGGGCGGCGCCGGCATCGGGGCAGCGCGCTCCATGGCATACCAGGGTGTGTTGTCCGCGATCATCTAGAATGTTCGTCGTATGTCGAATCCACCGCCACGTCCCGTTATCGGCATTCCGTCCGACCGCCGCTGGCTCGAGGCTCATCCCTTCCACTGTGTGGGAGAGAAGTATGTCTCGGCCGTGCTGGAAGCCGCCGGTGCCTTGCCCTTGCTCGTGCCGTCGCTGGGCTCAAGCCTCGACCTCGATGCGCTGCTGGCCACGCTGGACGGCCTGCTGTTCACCGGCAGTCCGTCGAACGTCGAGCCCCATCATTATGGCGGAGACCCCAGCGCGCCCGGGACGCTTCACGATCCGGCCCGCGATTCGACCACCCTGCCGCTGATCCCGCGGGCGATCGCCGCCGGCGTGCCGGTGCTGGGCATCTGCCGCGGCTTCCAGGAGATGAACGTCGCTTATGGCGGGACGCTTTGGCAGCACATCCACGACGTGCCCGGCCACCTGACGCATCACGAGGACGCCTCGGCGCCGCTCGATGTGCAGTACGGGCCCGCGCATGCGGTGCATCTGGTGGCCGGTGGCCTGCTGCAGCGGCTGGCAGACACCGATACGCTGCAGGTGAATTCGCTGCACCACCAGGGCATCCGGGACCTCGCGCCGGGGCTCGTCGCCGAAGCCCATGCGCCCGATGGTGTCGTCGAAGCCTTTCGGGTCGAGGACGCTTCGACCTTCGCCGTGGCCGTGCAGTGGCACCCGGAATGGATGGCCCTGGACGATCAGTTCTCGCGCGCGCTATTCCAGTCTTTCGGCGACGCGGCGCGGTGGCGCGCGGCGGCACGCAACAGGAGCAGGTGAGACATGACCAGCGAGATCCGTACCTTCTTCCGCGAACGCGGGATTTCCGAGGTCGAGGCGATCATCCCGGACATGGCCGGCATCGCGCGCGGCAAGATCATGCCCGCCGAGAAATTCGCCGAAGAGGAGGGCCTGCGCCTGCCGGAAAGCATCTTCCTGCAGACGGTGACCGGCGATTACCCGGCCGATTCTTCCTCGGCCATGAGCCCGGCCGAAATCGACATCGTGCTCAAGGCCGATCAGCGCACCGTGCGCGCCGTGCCCTGGGCCGCGGAGCCCACCGCGCAGGTCATCCACGACTGCTTCTATTCGGACGGCCGGCCGGTGACGATGTCGCCGCGGCATGTGCTGCGCCATGTGCTGCAGCTGTATGCGCAGAAGGGCTGGGAGCCGGTTGTCGCACCGGAGCTCGAGTTCTATCTCGTCGAGCCGAATATCGACGCGGACTATCCGCTCAAGCCGCCGATCGGTCGTTCGGGCCGTGCCGAACCGGGCCGCCAGAGCTACAGCATCGCGGCCGTCAATGAGTTCGACCCGCTGTTCGATGACATCTATGCCTTCTGCGAGAAGCAGGACATCGAGATCGACACGCTGATCCACGAGGACGGCCCCGCGCAGATGGAAATCAACCTCCTGCACGGCTATCCGCTGGACCTCGCCGACCAGGCCTTCCTGTTCAAGCGCACCGCGCGCGAGGCCGCGCTGCGCCACAAGATGTACACGACGTTCATGGCCAAACCCCACGCGAAGGAGCCGGGCAGCGCCATGCATATCCACCAGAGCGTGGTGGACACCAAGACGCGTCGGAACGTGTTCAGCAACGCGGACGGTTCGCCGTCGTCGCTGTTCTTCGCGCATATCGCGGGCCTGCAGAAATACCTGCCCGCAGCCATGTCGCTGTTCGCGCCGAACGTGAACTCCTACCGCCGCATCGCACGTGAGCAGATGGCGCCGATCAACGTGCAGTGGGGCTATGACAACCGCACGGCAGGTCTGCGCGTGCCCGTGTCCAGCGCGGAGTCGCGCCGGGTGGAAAACCGCGTCGGTGGTGCGGACGCGAATCCCTACCTCGCGATCGCCGCCTCGCTGGCCTGTGGCTACCTCGGCATGATCGAGGACCTGCAACCCACCGAGCCCATCACGGGCAGTGCGCACGACCTGCCGTTTGCCTTGCCACGCTCGCTGGACGCCGCGCTGCGCCGGCTGAAGGAATGCCCTCCCTTGGTGCAGTTGTTGGGCGACCCGTTCACCGCGGCCTTCACGATCGTGAAGGAGGCCGAGTACGAGGTATTCCTGCAGGTCATCAGTTCCTGGGAGCGCGAGCACCTGCTGCTCAACGTCTGACGTTCCACTGCAGCATTTCGCGGTGTATATATCGTACTTCCCCGTCTTGTTCCGTCACCTGGTCCCCACCGAGGAAACCCGCCGATGAATCCCACGTTGCGTCACCTTTGTGCCTCCGCCGCGCTCGCCCTGTTGTTGGCGGCCTGCGGCAGCAAGGAACCTTCCAAGCCGGCAGCGGCGGCTGCCTCGGCCGCCGTCACCGACGACGAGAAGGTGCTGAACGTCTACAACTGGTCCGATTACATCGATCCGGAAGTCGTGCCGGCCTTCGAGAAGGAATACGGCATCAAGGTCAACTATGACGTCTTCGATGCCAACGAGCTGCTGCAGACCAAGCTGCTGTCGGGCACCACTGGCTATGACGTCGTCGTCCCGTCCGCGTCCTTCCTCGAGAAGCAGATCCAGGCCGGCGTCTTCCAGAACCTCGACAAGTCGAAGCTTGCCAATTATGGCAACCTCGATGCCGAGATCATGAAGCTCACCGCGCGCCACGATCCGGAGAACGCGCGCGCCGTGCCCTATTTCTGGGGCACCTCCGGTGTCGGTTACAACGTGGACAAGGTCGCCGCGGCCATGAAGGACGCGCCGGTCAACAGCTTCGCGATGTTCTACGACCCGGCGGTCATCAAGCGCTTCCAGAAGTGCGGCGTGACCGTGCTCGACGCGCCGGATGAAGTCGTTGCCACCGTGCTGGTCTATCTCGGTCGCGAGCCGATGAGCGAGAAGGCCGAGGACCTGGCCGCCGCCGAGAAGGTGCTGATGGCGATCCGCCCCTACGTCCGCGAGATCAAGTCGTCGGGCTACCTCGATGATCTGGCCAACGGCGAGATCTGCCTCTCGCTGGGGTGGAGCGGCGACGTCGGCCAGGCGAAGACGCGCGCCAAGGAAGCCGGCAAGGGCGTGAACATCCAGTACAACGTCCCCAAGGAAGGCGCCATCATGTTCTTCGACATGCTCGCGATTCCCGCCGACGCGAAGCACGTGAAGAACGCCCACCTGTTCATCGACTACCTGCTGCGCAAGGACGTCGCGACGCGCAACACGGATTTCGTCACCTATGCCTCGCCGAATGCCGCGGCCTTTGATTCGATCAGCAAGGACATCACCAGCGACCCGAACATCTATCCGCCGACGGCCGTCCGCGCCCACATGTACCCCAACCTTGCACGCTCGCAGGACTTCACGCGGCAGCTGACCCGCACCTGGACGCGTTTCAAGACGGGCAAGTGATGGAAGGATCGGTACGACCCGGAGATCCGTCCGGGTCCGAGGTCGCACCGCCGCCCTACGTCCGCGTTGAATCGGTGGTGAAGCGCTTCGGCGACTTCACCGCCGTCAACGGCGTCTCCCTCGACATCCAGAAGGGCGAGGTCTTCTGCCTGCTGGGTGGTTCGGGCTGCGGCAAGACCACCTTGCTGCGCATGCTGGCGGGCTTCGAGTCGCCGACCTCGGGGCGCATCCTGATCGATGGCCAGGACATGGCCGGCATCCCGCCCTACGAGCGGCCGGTCAATATGATGTTCCAGTCCTACGCGCTGTTCCCGCACATGACGGTGTCGGGCAACGTGTCCTTCGGCCTGGAACAGGAAGGCCTGTCGAAGGCCGAGATCCGCGACCGGGTGGACGAGATCCTGGGCATCGTCCACATGCAGGAGTTCCTGCACCGCAAGCCGCACCAGCTCTCCGGTGGCCAGCGGCAGCGCGTCGCGCTGGCGCGTGCGCTCGTGAAGCGTCCGAAGCTGTTGCTGCTGGACGAACCCCTGGGTGCGCTGGACCGGAAGCTGCGCGAACGCACGCAGTTCGAACTGCTCGGGATCCAGGAACGCCTCGGCGTCACGTTCGTCGTCGTCACGCATGACCAGGAAGAGGCGATGACGCTGGCCACGCGCATCGGCGTCATGAACCGCGGCGAGATCGTCCAGACGGGCACGCCGCGCCAGATCTACGAATACCCTGCGACGCGTTTCGTCGCCGATTTCATCGGCTCGGTGAACCTCTTCGAAGGCCAGTTGGTCGAGGATGAGGCCGACCACGTGCGAGTGCGCTGCCCGGAATTGCCCGTGCCGGTCTACGTCGACCATGGCGTGTCCGCAGCGCCCGATGGTCCCCTGTGGGTGGCGATCCGGCCCGAGAAGATGCTGCTCACGCATGAGGCGCCTGCCTCCGGTGACAACTGGGCGCGCGGCAGCATCAAGGACATCGCCTACATGGGCGACATCTCCATCTTCGTCGTGGTCCTCGCCGGGGGGCGTGAAGTGCGGGTGACGCAGACCAACATCGCGCGTTCGGTCGGTGAAAGCTTCAGCTGGGGTGAGGAGGTCTATCTCGTCTGGGATGCGTCCAGCCCGGTCGTTGGCGCGGGCTGACCGATGGCGGGACCCACGGTCAAGGTCGGACAGGTCGGCGATCCGGAGCGGTTCACGCCGCTCTGGGCCGCGTACTACCGCTTCGGTCCGCCGCGCTGGGAGCCCTGGCTGCGTCGCAGCGGCGCGGGTCGCAAGCTGGTCATCGGCATCCCGCTGGTGTGGCTGTGCCTCTTCTTCCTCGCGCCCTTCTTCATCGACTTCAAGATCTCCTTTTCCGAGACGCGGCTTGCGATGCCGCCCTATGCGCCGTTGCTGGAATGGGGGCCCGACCATGCGTTGTCGTTCCACCTGCACCTGGCGAATTACCGTTTCCTGCTCTCGGACGCCCTGTACGTCAGCTCCTACCTGTATTCCCTGAAGGTCGCGCTCATCTCGACGCTGCTGTGCCTGCTGCTGGGTTACCCGATGGCCTATGGCATCGCGCGCGCGACGCCGACGGCCCGCAACCTGATGCTGATGCTCGTGATCCTCCCGTTCTGGACGTCCTTCCTGCTGCGCGTCTATGCGTGGATGGGGCTGCTGCGCAACAACGGCATCATCAACAGCCTGCTGCTCTGGCTGGGTGTGATCGACCAGCCGGTGCAGATGATGCAGACCGACTTTGCCGTGTACGTGGGCATCGTCTATTCCTATCTGCCCTTCATGATCCTGCCGCTCTACACGAACCTCGAGAAGCATGATCCGGCGCTGCTGGAGGCTGCGGCGGACCTCGGCGCGCGGCCGATGCGCGCTTTCCTGCGCGTGACCCTGCCGCTGTCCTTCCCGGGTATCGCGGCGGGGTCCCTGCTCGTGTTCATCCCGGTCATCGGCGAATACGTCATCCCTTCGCTGCTCGGCAGGCCAGACCAGCTGATGATCGGGCGCGTGCTGTCCGATGAGTTCTTCAGCAACCGGGACTGGCCGGTCGCCAGTGCCGTCGCCATCGCGATGCTGGCGCTGCTTGTTGTGCCGATCGTCCTGCTGCAGCGGGTCCAGGCGCGCCGGGAGGAAGCATAGTGAGTCTGCCGAAACGCAGCCTGCTCGTGCCGACGGCGCTCGCTTTCGGCTTCGCGTTCCTTTACGTGCCCATCCTGTCGATGGTGTTCTTCTCGTTCAACAACTCACGACTCGTTACCGTCTGGGATGCCGCCAACTCACCGACCGTGAAGTGGTACGTCGCGTTGTTCCAGAACGAACAGATCCTGTCCGCCGCCTGGCTGTCGATCCGCATCGCGGTGCTGAACGCGACGGGCGCCACCGTGCTAGGAACCTTCGCCGGCCTCGTGCTGGCGCGGTTCGGCCGCTTCCGCGGCAGGACGCTGCTGTCCGCGATGACGACCGCGCCGCTGGTCATGCCGGAAGTCATCACCGGCCTGTCGATGCTGCTGTTGTTCGTTGCCCTCGAACAGTTCATCGGCTGGCCCGCTGGACGAGGGGTGACCACGATCACCATCGCGCACATCACGTTCTCGATGTCCTATGTCACGGTGATCGTGCAGGCGCGCCTTT
Source organism: Pseudomonadota bacterium (assembly GCA_947454665.1). GTDB lineage: Bacteria > Pseudomonadota > Gammaproteobacteria > Steroidobacterales > Steroidobacteraceae > ZC4RG30. The sequence continues at coordinate 16,856 of CANGMU010000014.1, forward strand.
CCGGCTTCGACGGTGCGCTGGAAGAGGCCGCGATGGACCTCGGTGCGCGCCCGGCGACCGTCTTCCGTCGCGTCACGCTGCCCCTGATCCTGCCGGCGATCCTCTCCGGATGGCTGCTGGCCTTCACGCTGTCCTGGGATGACCTCGTCATCTCGCAGTTCGTCGCCGGGCCGGGCTCGACGACCCTGCCCATGGTCATCTTTTCAAAGGTGCGACTCGGCGTGAGCCCGGACGTGAATGCGCTGGCCACCTTGATGATCCTCGTTGTTGCCATGGGCGTGGTGCTCTCGGCAGTGGTGTTGCGGCGGAGCGAGCGGCGCCTGGAGCGAGAGCGGCGCGAGGCCCTGGCGGAGACGGCATGACGCGTGATGTCCTGGGGATCGATGTCGGGGGCTCTTCGGTCAAGGCAGCGCTGGTGGATGTGGCCTCGGGCCGTATCACCGGTGAGGTTGTCTCGGTACCGACGCCCCAGCCTTCCACGCCCGCTGCGCTGCTGGACGTTTTCACGCAGCTCGACCAGCGGCTGCCGACCCGCGGCCCGGTCGGCGTCGCGCTGCCCTGCGTTGTGCAGCATGGCGTGACGCGCACGGCCGCCAACATCGACAAGGGCTGGATCGATCACGACTGCGCCGGTGCCCTGCGCACGCGTTTTTCGCGGCCCGCCGCGGTGCTCAACGATGCGGACGCCGCAGGCATCGCCGAAATGCGCTGGGGGGCAGGGCGCGGCACGCGGGGTGTCGCCATCGTGCTGACCTTCGGTACGGGTATCGGCTCGGCCATCTTCAACGATGGCGCGCTACTGCCGAACACCGAGTTCGGGCATCTGGAAATGGATGGTCGCGACGCCGAACACACAGCCTCGGCACGCGTGCGCACCGTCGAGCAGCTCGACTGGCCCGCCTGGGCGGAGCGCGTGAATGTCTATCTGGCCCGCATGCATGGACTCTTCTGGCCGGATGTGTTCATTCTCGGTGGCGCCGTGAGCGAGAATTTCGCCCACTTCTCGTCGCTGCTGAAATCCCCTGCGGAAATCCGCGCCGCACAGTTCGCCGGACAGGCAGGGCTCGTCGGCGCTGCGATGGCCGCCGCACACGAAGAGGACATGGGCTGATGCGAAGCAAGCTGCCCGATGTCGGGACGACGATATTCACGGTGATGTCGCGCCGTGCGCTGGAGCTCGGCGCGGTCAACCTCGGTCAGGGCTTCCCGGATTACGCGGTGGATCCGCGTCTGGGCGAGCTGGTGGGCGAGGCCATCCGCGATGGCCACAACCAGTACGCACCGATGCCCGGTGTGCCACAACTGCTGCAGGTCATCGCATCGCGCCTCCAGGCGCGCCACGGCGTGGCCTTCGACCCGCAGCAGGAGATCACCGTCACACTCGGTGCGACGGAAGCGATCTACTCGACGATCCAGACCCTCGTCGGTCCGGGTGACGAGGCGATCGTCTTCGATCCCTCCTACGATTCTTACGACCCGGCCATCCGCCTGGCAGGTGGACGTTGCGTGCACATCCCGATGGTGCCGCCGGGCTTCCACTACGACTGGGACCGCGTGCGCGCTGCGATCACCGAGCGCACCCGCCTCGTCATCGTGAACAGCCCGCAGAACCCGTCCTGCACCGTGCTTCGCGACGGTGACCTCGACCAGCTGGCCGCCTTGATCGAGGGCCGTGACATCCACGTGCTGTCGGACGAGGTCTACGAACACATCGTGTATCCCGGCGAGGTCCATCGCAGCGTGCTGGGGCACCCTGCGCTGCGCACGAAATCGGTCGCCGTGTATTCCTTCGGCAAGGCGCTGCATGCAACGGGGTTTCGCGTGGGCTATGCCGTCGCGCCGGCTGAACTCACGACCGAATTGCGCAAGGTGCACCAGTTCAATACCTTCACGATCGCCACCCCGCTGCAGCATGCGATCGCGCGCTTCCTGGTCGAGAAGCCTGAAGCGATGGATGGCCTGTCGGCCTTCTTCCTGCAACGCCACGACCTGCTGGCCGGCCTGCTGGCCTCGACGTCGCTGCGCGTGTTGCCGTCGAAAGGGACGTTCTTCCAACTCGTCGACTATTCCGCCTGTGAACGGCTCGCAGGCATGGATGACGTGGCGGCGGCCAATCGCGTGCTCGAAGAGGCGGGCGTGGCGACGATCCCGCTGTCGCCGTTCTATCGCGACCCACCGCAGCAGGGTTTCCTGCGTCTGTGTTTCGCCAAGCGCGAGGAGACGCTGCGCGCAGCCGCCGAGAAGCTGCAGGCCTTCGACGCCGGGAAGCGGCCGTGAACGCGACGCTGCGCATCAGCCTCGTGCAGGCCGCCACGCGCTGGGAAGACCCGGCTGCGAATCACGCCGATATCGACCAGCTGACCGCGAATCTTGCCGGCGAGACTGATCTCGTCGTCCTGCCGGAGATGTTCGCTACCGGCTTTTCGATGCAGCCGGAGCGGCTGGCCGAGCCGCCGCTGGGCCCGACGGTGCAGTGGATGCAGCAGCTCGCGAAGCGGCTGGATGCCGCGGTCGTAGGCAGCGTAATCACCGTTGATGCCGGCAAGCACTACAACCGCCTGCACTGGGTGCAGCCGGACGGCCAGGTCGCCACCTACGACAAGCGCCACCTGTTCCGCATGGGCGGCGAAGACCGGCATTACGCTGCCGGGCAGCAGGCGCTCGTCGTCGATTGGCGTGGCGTCCGGATCGCGCCGCTGGTCTGTTATGACCTGCGCTTTCCGGTCTGGAGCCGTCGCCGCGATGGTCAGGACTACGGTGTGTTGCTCTATATCGCCAGCTGGCCCGCAGCGCGACGCCATGCCTGGCGTTCACTGCTCGTCGCGCGGGCGATCGAGAACCAGTCCTTTGTCGTTGGCGTGAACCGCACCGGCGCGGATGGCAACGACGTGCCTCATGCCGGCGACAGCGTCGTGCACGACTTTCTCGGCGAACCGCTCGTGGAGTTGGGCTCCGCCGCGGGCATCGCCACCACCCAGCTGGATCTGGCGGCACTCGCCGCATTCCGCACACGCTTCCCCGCGCAGCTCGATGCGGACCGGTTTACGCTCCAGCCATGAAGGCACGCACCCGACTCAACCATCCGCCGGCCGTGAACGTCCCGGCGGACAATCCGCCGCTCACCGCGCCGATCTACCAGAACGTGAAGTTCGAATACCCGACCGTCGCCGAGACGCTGCGCGGTCTGGCGGGCGAGCGGGAAGGCTTTTATTACTCGCGCATCTCGAACCCCACCACGCGCCAGCTTGAACTCACGTTGGCCGCGATGCAGGGCAGGGACGACGCGGTCGTCTGCGCCTCAGGCGTCGGGGCCATTGCGCAGGCGCTCATCGGCCTGCTGCAGCAGGGCGACCACGTGCTCTGCTTCGCGGAAACCTACGGCCCGACGCGCTCGCTGATCACGCGCACGCTGGGTCGCTATGGCGTCACGCACACGATGCTGTCCATCGAGGATGACGAAGGCATCGAGCGGGTGCTCGCGACGACGCCCACGAAGCTTGTCGTCTTCGAGAGTCCGACCAACCCCGTCACGAAGATCGCCGACATCGCGCGCATCACGCGCGCGGCACGCGCCGCCGGCGCGCTGACGATGATCGACAACACCTTCGCCGGTCCGCACCAGCACGGCCAGTACGACATCGACCTGTACGTCCACAGCCTGACCAAGTTCGTCTCCGGGCATGGCGATGTCATGGGTGGCGCCGTGATCGGC
>CANGMU010000015.1 GCA_947454665.1 Pseudomonadota bacterium
CACCACGCAAACAGCGCGAGGCCGTGACGATTCAGCCAGGCGACCATCCACTTCACGGCGAGCGCGGCCGACAACCAGGCCATCGCGAAACCCGTCAGCAAGGCAGGCAGGCCATAGGCCGCCACCATGCCGTCACCGAGTTTCAGGCCCTTGTAGCCCGTGGCGGCGGTGAGCGTGAGCAGGCCCAGCAGGAACGCGAACTCCACGGCCGCCGGCATCGACAGGCCGATGGCCAGACCGCCCAGGATCGTGACGAGGCTGCGGCTGGTGCCGGGCCACATCGCGATGGCCTGTGCGATGCCGATGATCAGGGCACCGCGCCACTCGATGGCGAGCAGGTCCTTGCCTTCGCGGTGGCGCCGGATCCAACCCGACAGCGCGAGGATCAGCGCGGCGCCGACGACCCAGGCCACGACCACTGGCATCACTCCGAACAGCTGCTGCTCGATCTTCTTGTCGAACAGCAGGCCCAGCACGGCGGCAGGCAGGAATGCCACGACAACGCAGAGGGCGAGATTCAGGCCGTCGGCGTTGCGACCGACGAGCCCCCGCAGCATCTGCCCCACGCGTTCACGGTAGAGACCCAGCACCGCGAGGATCGCGCCCGCCTGGATGGCGATGGCGTAAGCGTGCGAGACCTCGTTCTCTTCGATGCCGAGCAGATGCTGGGCGATCAGCAGGTGGCCCGTGCTACTGACCGGCAGGTATTCGGTGATGCCTTCGACGAGGCCGAGGATCAGGGCCTGGATCAGGTCCATGCAGGGGATGCTCCGTGACGGTCGGGCGGCGGATTATGGGTGAAGCGCGTGACGCGCGCGCTGGCGGCGTACTGCGGCAAGCAGGCCGAGGGCAAACAGCTCACTGCCCAGTGCACCACCGCCACCGGATGTCGTGGCGGGCGGCGAGGTCGACGTGACACCGCCGCCGGATGAGGCTGCCTGAACGGTGATGTCCGCCTGGTCAGTGGCGCCCAGGTTGTCGGTGACGGTGAAGCGCAGCGTATAGCTGCCTGTCGTCGGCGACAGCACCGTCGTCGTTGCAGCCGCGGGGCCGGCAATGGCGGGCGTGCCTGCGCCGCCGCTCGTCGCGACCACGGTCCAGGCATAACTGGCCAGCGTGCGTCCTGCGGCGGCGCTGCTGGTGCTGCCGTCGATCGTGATGGACTTGCCGTTGCCAACGCTGCCGGAATAGCCCGCGATCGCAATGGGCCGCTGTGCATCGCGCACGGCCGAACCCATGTCGAGCATGCCGGCGCCACAGGTTGCCGTGGTGCAGAGGCATTCGATGGCCTGCAGGTCGGTGCTACCCGTGGGCACGTGGCAGGACGGCGGCAAGGGCGTGGTGTCGCTCGTCGTGGCGAAGGGCAGGGCCGTCGCCTTCATGCGCGCGACAAGTTGCGTCAGCGTGAGCTTGGGGTTCGTGGCCTGCATCAGGCCCGCGGTGGCCGCAGCCAGCGGTGCGGCGAAGCTGGTGCCGACGTTTGCGTTGTAGGCATCGGTGTACGTTGCGCCCAAAGGGCCCTGCGTACCGCGGTCGGTGGTCGTCGCCAGCGAGAACAGGCAGGGGCTGCCGACGGCCGTGTTGACGCAGTTGCCGGCGGGCGCGGCGATGCCCACTTCGCTGCCAAGGTTGCTGTATCCCACCTTGGTCCCGATATGGCGCAGGCCGGCCACGGCGAGCACGCCGCTGCAGTTCGCCGGGGTGTCGACCGGTCCGCCCTCATTCCCGGCAGAGGCCACGATCAGCACGCCTTTGGCCATCACGTCGCGCACGGCCGTGGCGTAGGTCGCGCTGCAACTGCCAACGCCACCCAGGCTCAGGTTGATCACCTGGGCCGGATTCGCGTTCACGATCGGGATGCCGCTCACGAGCGGCGGCGGGATCGAGAGCCCGGCTGCCCAGTACATGGCCGCTATGACGTCGGAGTCATAGCCGCCGCACTTGCCGAGCACGCGCACCGGCTGGATCCTCACGTTGAAGCCTGCGCCAGCAATACCAATGCCGTTGTCCGTGTCCGCGGCGATGAGGCCGGCCACGCGCGTGCCATGCCAGCTGCTGGCCGTCGGCTGGTCATGTGCCGTGCCGCCGCCGCATTCGCGGCCCTTGAACGGCGAATTCGCAAGATCCGTCGCACTCAGCCAGTCGCCCGGATCCGAAGGATCGGTGTCCCAGCCATCGCCATCGTTCGCCGTCGCGAACACGCCTGACGAATCGGCCGAGACGAAATCAAAGCCGGGCAGCAGCTTTCCACCTGCCGCCGCGCGACGCAGGTCCGGGTGGTCAAAGCGCACGCCTGTATCGAGCACCGCGATGACGACCGCTGAAGCTGCGGGGCTTGCGCCGCCACGCTGGATATCCCAAGCGTTCGTGGCGCGGATGGCCGCAGGCTGCGTGGCCTGCAGGAACCATTCGTCAGTAAACAGCGGGTCGCCCGGCGTATAGGCATGGGCATGCACGCGCCGGTCGATCTCCGCGAACTCAACCTGCGGGTCCCTGCGCAATTCGGCCAGTGCGGCGTCGAGCTCTGCCGCCGGCCGTACGCGGTCCAGTCGCAGCACCTGCATGCCGCTGCCCAGGCCGCGCAGGCGGTTCAGCGGCACGCCGCTGTTGCCTCGCAGGGCCTTCACACGGGCCTCGACGGCTGCGTTGTCGGTGTCGGCGGGCGCATTGCGGAACTTCACGATCAGACGGTCGCCCGCTTCCGTGGCGGGCTGTGCAGGTGGCAGGGCGGATGCCGGCAGCGCGAACAAGGCCAGCGCGAGCAGGGCGATGTGCCGCAAGAGGACATTCAGGGGCTGGGGCATGCGTCGCGTCCGATGGTTGGGTCCGTTGGGGGCCCACATGGATTATGCCGCCTGCGCACCGGGTCCGTGAATCAGCTGCGTTCGTCCAGATGCACAGGATAACCGCGGGTTCGCTGCACTTTCGCTGGCTGCCAGGTCCCGCACGCTGGATTGAAATGCCACTCCGATTCAACGACGGAGAACCTGAGCATGAAGACCGCGATCCACAGCCGCATCCGCGGCCAGGGCATGACTGAATACATCATCATCGTCGCACTGATCGCCGTGGCGGCGATCGGTGTTTACACCGCATTTGGCAAGACGGTGCGTGGCCAAATGGCCGTGACGGCGCAGTCCCTCGCGGGCAAGAGCGCGAGCCAGGCACGCACCGAGTCCAACGACGGTGGCACGGCAGCACAGGACCAGGCGTCCCGCCAAATCCGTCTGGACAATTACGACCAGGCCCAGTGATGCGCCCGGGGAGCTCGACCGGCCAGGCCCTGGTGCTGGCGCTGGTGTTCGCGGCAGTGCTTGCCGGCGGCTCCCTGTGGGTATTCACCTGGGGACAGGTCGTCAACGACAAGTTGCGACTGCAGAACGCCGCGGATGCCGCCGCCTACAGTGCGGCCGTCTGGGAAGCGCGCAGCCTCAACTTCCAGGCCTATACGAACCGCGCGATCGTCGCGAACGAAGTGGCGGTCGCGCAGTTCGTGAGCCTTCGGTCCTGGTCTTCCTACCTGGGCCGCACGCTCGGCAATCTCTCGCGCATCACGTCCTGGTTGCCGGGTGTGGGGCCGGCGCTCGCATCCGTTGCACAAGGCTGGCGCACGGTAGACCAGACACTGCAAGCCAGCCTCCCGCCGGCCGAAACCGCGATCAGCCACTGGAATGCCGACGTACTGGTCACGGCGCAATCGGTCATGCACCAGCAGGCCTTGATCGGTGCCGCAGACCTCGTGAGCGCAGTAACCCACGATAACCTGCCACAGGCAACGGTATCCGACGCGACGCGGCTGCTCCAGCTGCGCAACGCGAATGACTGGCAGAACGGACTTACTACGAAGAACCGCCGTGGTGGCGGTGACCTCACGCGCTTCGTCGGGCTGTTGATGGAATCGCGCGACGGCTTCGCTGCGGACCGCCGGGCCGACTTGCTGCCGGCCAATCCCTTCGTCGACCTGCGCAAGCGCGGCGGTACCGACCTGATCAACGAATCCACCTGGCGCGGCATGGACACGCTGTCGCTGCATATCGATTACTGGCTCGGCAGCACCGAGACACCGCTGGGGTGGGGTGCCGCGGAAAACCGCCTGCGTGTCGTCACCACACGCGGCCTGCACGGTGGCAGCTGGCGGGACAATCCGCGCGCTTCGCGTCTGGCCAATGCAGCGATGCTGACGCGCCAGGGCTATGCGGGTGTGCCGGAAATCCGCGATGTCATCCGGCCGCGACAACAGGTCGATCTGTCGCTGCGCTATGCGGTGGCTTTGAGTCTGCCTGGCGAAAATCTCCTCACAGCCGACCGCGTGATGACGCCAGCGCTGGAATTGCCGGATGGCAGCGTGTCGCTGCTTGATCCCCTGTATGCGGGCAAGGGCCTGCATGCGCTGTCCACAGCAGAAGTCTTTTTCCGCCGACCTGTGGAGCGCAGCGATGGCCGTCGCGAATTCCCGAGCCTGTTCAGTCCGTACTGGCAGGCTCACCTGGTCGAGCCCGATTCGCGTGAACGCAGCCTGACCGCACCGTCACGTGGCGTGACCGTGGATCCTTTCGCGGTGTTGCCATGAATCGCGTGCAAGGTCAGGCCCTGGTCGAGTTCACGGTGGCCGCTGCGGTCTTTGCGGTGTTGCTGCTCGGCACGGTCTGGACGTTCCGCTTGCACGAGATCCAGCGGCAGGCGGTACTTTCCGCACGCACTGCGGCCTTCACGGCGACGTGGATGCAGGGGCGCGAGTCGCTCGATAGCGCGCAGGCACGGCTTCGACGCCTGCATTTTGAACAAGCAGGTTGGTCGGATCCCACGGGCAACGAAGCGATGCCCGCGGAGGAGCAGGCCGTGACGCTGCGACTGGCGCAGGGAATGCCACCGGGTACGGCGCCTTCCGCCGTCAACATCGCGATGGCACCACTGCGTGCAGTCGGTGGCTTTCTTGGCTCCGGCTTCGACCTGTCGATGGAACGGCAGGCCACAGCGACCGTCGAGGTGGTCGCGGAACCCATCGCACGCTTGCCGGAGCCCATGGCATCGCTGCGCCTGTCCTGGTCAGAACGGCTTTCGCTGCTGGGGGACAGTTGGGCCTCTTCCGGTCCTGCCGAGGTGGCATCACGCACTGCGGGGCTCGCGCCTACGAATCTGCTGCGTACGCCGGGCATCTGGCTGAAGCCCTTCCTGTTGCCGCTGTCCCTGATCGAGCCGGCGGTGAACCGCCTGTGTCTGGGCCTGATCGAGCCGGATGTCGTGCCGCGGGATCGCCTTGCGGGCGGACTGGCGACGGCTGCGCAACCGGGAGAGCGGGGATGTCATTGATGAAAGGCTTTCTGCGCTGTCTCCTCGTGCTGGCTAGCGCGGTACATGCCGAAACACTGCCTCCGTTGCTTGTCAACGGCGTGCTCATGCACGTCACGCGCCTCAGCGGAGCGGATCTCGCCGCGCGTGTGCAGGCGGTTGAAGCAGGCTGGCGCCAGTCCGGTGCGGCGGTCAGCCCTTGGCGTGATGAGGGTCCCTGGCGAGTCCTGTCGCGCCGGGAGGGGCCGTGGTCTGAAGTGCTGCAGCTTCGTCTTGATGGGCCACGACCCGAGGCCTTTCTGTCGCGACTGGATTTGCGGCAACGACCTGCCGTCGTGCCGGGTTTGCCACTTCCGCCAGGGTGTCGCGCGAGTTCGACTGTCGAATCCACAGACTCCGGTGCCCGCGTGATCCAGGCCACGGGCCCCTGTCGCGGCGACGACAGTGCCGGCACAAAAGCCTGGGCAAGCGGACTGTCTGCGCGGGGATGGCGCAGTGAGTCGGTTGCCAGCCAGGGCTTGTGGCAATTCCAGCGGGGCGGCGACGTGCTTCAAGTGCTGCGGGGACCGTCATGGGTCATGGCACTGCAGGTCACTTCGCAGGTAGGCGCGCGATGACTGCGCGGATACGCCAGGCAGGCCAGGCGGTGCCGGAGTACCTGCTTGCCTGTGCAGTGCTTGTTATCGCCTTGCTGCTGCCCTGGAACGGCGAGGCATCGGTGCTGGCACAACTCATGTCCACGGTGCGGGGATACCTGCGAATGCATGTCTTCGTGTTGTCGCTGATCTGATCGATTGAACCAGGGAGGAAGAGACGTGAAGCGTTTCCTGTCGACAGTTCCGAGGCCAAGTTCGGCCGGATGGATGTGGATTGCAGCGATCGGGTCCGCGACGCTGGCGGTATACGCCGGGCAACGGTACCTCGGCGCGCGCGAACACGAATTGCGGGAGGCAGCCCATGCGGGGTTGGCAGGACGTTCGGTCATCGTGGCGGCGCATGACTTGCAGTCCGGCACCGTCATTGCGTCAACGGATCTCGCGTTGCGTGAAGTGCCAGAACGTTACCTTCCGAGTGGGAGTGTCACGGCCGAGGGCGCAGGTGGCCTGCTAGGGCGCCGAGTACGTGTGCCACGTCGGGGCGGTGAAGTCCTTCAGCAGGCCGATGTCGATTCGGTCTCCGACCGTGCCTTGTCGACGCGCGTGGCAGCAGGGCAGCGCGCCGTAACGCTCGCTGTGGATGAACTGGGTGCGCTGTCCGGACTCCTGCGGCCCGGTGATGACGTCGACCTCTATTACATGCCGAACGGCAGCGAGACGGAGGCGCGCATCGGACTGTTGATGTCGCGCGTGCCGGTATTGGCCACTGGAGCTCGGTCCACGGGTCCGTCAGGCACGTCTGCGTCAGCAGCCGAGGCGACTGGCTTTTCCGCCATCACTGTGCAGGTCTCACCGGACGATGCCGAGCGACTTTCGCTCGCACAGCGTTCGGGACAAGTTTTTCCCGTTCTGCGCAGGCCGGGCGACGAGCCCACGTCTGCGGCCGGTATCCGCTCCGCGCGCAGTCTGCTCATGCGAGCCAGACCTGCTCTAGGGATCGCGAATAAAGCTGTACGTGAACCTGCTGCGTTGGAAGTGATTGTCGGTGGCCGCGGTACTGCGGTCGTTGTGGAACAGACAGGAGGTCGATGATGAGAACGCCATTTAACTGGCAGGGTCTGCTCGCGTGGGCGTCATTGTTGTGCAGCGGTATCGTCTTTGCCGAGCCCCTGCCGCAGACGCTCGATCTTTCGGTGGGGGACACGCACCTGTTCTCTGCTGACGTTCAGCGTGTCGCAGTCGGCAACGGCAAACTGTTGTCCGTATCCAGTCCCGAACGGGGCCAGTTGCTTCTTCTTGCCGAGGCAGCCGGTACAACGACCTTGCAGTTGTGGTTTAGGGACGGTCAGCAACAACGGATCCGTGTCGCCATCGCGGAACTGGATCTCTCCTGGCGTCTTGAGCAAGTCCGCCGCCTCCTTGATGGGACTCGCAACGTCACAGCCCGGGTCGCTGGCAATCACATCGTGCTCGAAGGGGAGCAGGTCAGCGATGCGGACCTTGCCCGTGCTGCAGCCATTGCCGAGAACCAGTCGGGTGTCGTGCTGAATTTCGTCGGCAAGCTGGCCTGGGAACCGATGATCCAGATGGACGTACGTATCCTGGAAATACGCCGTGACCAGGTGCGCGAACTCGGCCTGCGCTGGGATTCAGCGGCGCCCGGACCGGTGCTGGGTCTGACGATGGGCGCTGGACAGGCGGCAAGCTTCGGAATGAGCGCGCAGCTTGCTTCGCGCCTTGAGTTGCTCCAGCGCCGAGGGCTAGCCGAAACGGTCGCAGAACCCACGCTCAGCTGTCGCAGCGGCGGCACGGCACGCTTCGTGTCGGGTGGTGAAGTACCTATTCCGGTAAGCGACGGCCTTGGAACACTCAACGTCCAGTACAAGGAATATGGCGTGATCCTTGAAGTCCGTCCTCGTGCGGATGCCTCCGGGGCGATTTTCGCTGAAATCGATACTGAGCTCAGTCAGATCGATGACGCCGTCCGCGTGCAGAACTTTCCGGGTTTCGTGAAGCGACGATCAGCCACCGCGGTGAACCTGCGTGACGGCGAGACTCTCGTGGTGGCCGGCTTGTTGGCGCGGGAGCGGGGCCGCAATCGACAGGCGATCCCAGGGTTCGGGAATCTGCCATTAGCTGGGGCACTGTTCTCGTCGACCCACCGGCTTGAGCGTCAGACCGAACTGCTGGTGATCATCACGCCCCGAATCACGGATGCTTCGAAACAGCAGGCTGCTCTTGCCCGCGGCACGGCGCTGGGCGAAGGCGAGGCATGGGTCCGCGCCCTCAAGGAGCAGCCGTGATGACGCCGTCGCGCAGTGAATTCGATGAATCCGCCATGCACGGACGATTGATCCGCCGGCTCGATCTGAGACGCCACGATGTGAGCCGCCTGGGCGACGCCGAGTTGCGCGACCTCGCGGCGCGCGGGATCAGCGAGTTGCTCGATGAGCAAGGTATCGCGCGCGATGCCGGCCGAGCGCTGCTTGAAAAGCGATTGCTGCAGGACGTCGTGGGGCGGGGCGTCCTTGAAGATCTGCTCGAAGAAGAAGCCGTCACCGAGATCATGATCAATGGTCCTGCCGATATCTTCATTGAAAAGGCTGGGCGCATCTCTCGCACCGAACACTGTTTCGCGGATGACGAGTCATTATCCCGCGTGATTGAACGGCTGTTGCAGCCTACCGGTCGGCGTGTGGATGAAGCTTCGCCGATGGTCGATGCGCGTCTGCCGGATGGATCTCGCATTAACGTGATCGTGCCGCCTTTGGCGGTCAATGGTGCAGCGGTCACGATCCGGCGTTTCGGTCGGCGGCGTTTCACCTTGCAGCAACTGGCTGCCCAAGGCGCGATGTCCGAGGAAATGGCGCTATTCCTCGAATCCGCAGTGCTTTCCCATTGCAACATCGTCGTGTCTGGTGGCACGGGATCCGGAAAAACGACCCTCTTGAACGCCCTTGCGTCCGTCGTGCCGCCAGGCGAGCGTATCGTGACGATCGAAGATTCCGCCGAGCTGCAGCTCGACCATCCGAACCGCGTTGTCCTTCAGGCCCGACCCGCGAACCTCGAGGGGCAGGGGCTCATTACGATCCGGGATCTGGTGCGTAATGCCCTGCGCATGCGACCAGACCGGATCGTCGTCGGCGAATGCCGGGGCGGAGAGGCGCTTGATATGTTGCAGGCGATGAACACGGGTCATGCCGGTTCACTGACGACGGCGCATGCAAACTCCCCGCGGGATCTGCTTTCGCGGCTCGAGGTCATGGTGCTGATGGCGGGCATGGATCTCCCCGTGCAAGCCATCCGGGAACAGGTAGCCAGTGCCGTGACACTGGTCGTGCAGCAGGTTCGGGATGGTGGTGGACACCGACGGATCTCACAGATCACCGAGGTTACCGGCATGGAGGGTGGGCGCATCCAGATGCAGGACCTCTACCGCTTCCATCCGGAGCGGGGTTTTGAATCCTGCGGCAATCCGCCGCAGTTCCTGGAACGGGCAGGCGGTCCTGCGTCGCTGCGGTTCTCCGCTCGGAATCCGGCGGCGCTGTCATGAGCACGTCGGTCTTTCTGATTGCGTCGGCTGGCGCGATGTTCTTCACGGTCATGTCGATGGCGCGCATGTTTCCGCTCGTCTCGAACTGGCTCTCGAGTCGACATGAAGGTCTCGCGGACGGTGACCTGGCCGACCTGTTCATCTTCATTCCTTCCCGACGGCTGGGCAAGGTCTTGTGGAGCGTGGGTCTCGGGCTCTGGGTGGTGCTTGGGCTGGCCGGCGTTCCGCTACCCGTTTCCGTGTCGGTGGCGGCGTTCTGCATCGTCGCGCCGCGTGGCCTGCTTGGTTTGATCAGACGGCGCCGGGAGCGACGCCTGCTGGAGCAGTTGCCCGATGGGATTGCGCTGCTGTCTGGGCTGCTGCGCGCAGGTCATGGCCTTGCGCAGGGGCTCGCACTGGTCGCGGACCGACAACCCGCCCCATTGGGGCAGGAACTGCAATTGCTGGTTCGCAAGCATCGATTGGGCATCCCCCTTGACCAAGCCCTGCAGGAATTTGCGGTGCGCGTGCCGGAACCCGACGTGGCGTTGCTCGTCCTCGCCATACGGGTGTCCCGTGAAGTGGGGGGCAACCTGGCTGAATCGTTGCAGCGACTGGGCGAAGGCGTGCGGGCACGCGTCCTGCTCCGCGAGCGCATCGGCGCACTCACCGCACAAGGCAAACTGCAAGGGCTCATTATCGGACTGCTGCCAGTGCTGCTGATGCTTGCCTTGGCGGTCATCGACCCCGGTCCGATGGGCTGGTTGTTCCGCACCCAGGGCGGTTGGGCAACGCTCGCGGTGATCTCAACGCTGGAAGCCTGTGGCTTCCTGCTGATCCGGCGCATCGTGAGGATCGACCTGTGAGCGCCATGGCAATGGTGTTGGCGGCGGTCTATCTCAGCGGATTCGCGGTCGCTGCGGCGCTGCTCGGTGTCGGGGTCATACAGGCAAGACGGGCCCTGACTTTTCGTGCGACGGCGCCTCTCGCACCTGCACGCAGGCGTTGGCTGTCAGCCCTGGGCCGGATGGCCGCGCCACTTGGGCGCTGGCTGGGGCGCCTGTTGCCGCCGCGTTTGTCTGTGCGTCAGTCGCAGCGTCTCGCGCGTGCGGATCTTGACGAGTTCCTGTCTGCCGACGCGTGGTGCGGTCTGCTGGCCTGGCCGTGGGTGCTCGCAGGAATAGTCTCGCTGCTCGGTCTCGCGGCTGATCGGGCAGTCTTGGCATCGACGGCGTTGTCACTTGCTCTAGCCACTGGCTTTATCGGTGAGGCGGTACTGAGACGCCGCATTCGCGATCGCGAGCTGCGATTCCTGAAAGACCTGCCGGCCTATCTCGACGTGTTGACCGTCTGTATCGAGGCAGGTGCCACTTTGTCGGTGGCCTTGCGGATGGCCGTCGAAAAGGCTGCGACCTCGCCGGCACGCAAGGTATTCGCCCGCTTGCTGCACGAGATCCGGATGGGTCGCAGCAGGACCGAGGCGCTCCATAACGTGGCTCGCCTGTATGAACTGGAAGCCCTTTCGTCCCTCGTTGCTGCGCTGGTCCAGAGCGAAGCCCATGGCATGAGTCTTGGCGCGGTCCTGCGCGCGCAGGCCCAGCAACGCGCGACCGAACGACAACTGCGTGCCGAGAAGGCTGCGATGAAGGCCCCGGTCAAGATGCTTGGTCCGCTTGTCCTGTGCATCTTTCCGTGCACCTTCGTGGTTATCGCAGTTCCCGTGCTCGTCCGGCTGTTCCTGGACGGAGGTTGAATGCGCTACTGCAGGGTCGAACACAACCAGCGACGCTTGCCGTGGCTGGTGCATCGTTGTGTCGGAATCCGCGAGAAGGCAGTGGGCCTGCTGGCTGTCGGCCAGCCTGCGCAGGAAACCGCCTGGCTTCTGGAACGCTGCGGTCGGGTGCACACATTCGGCATGCGCCATGCGATAGATGTCCTGTTCTGCGACGCCAACTGGCGCGTGGTAGACCTCCTTGAGGGGCTGGAGCCCTGGTGGGTCGCCGGGCACCCTTCGGCCGTGTCGACCTGGGAGTTGCCGCTCGGAACCATCCGTCGCATCGGACTGCGTCTGGGGGATCGCCTGTGTCCCATTTGATCGCTCGCTCCTGCAGGCAAGGTGGCAGCGCGCTGCTCGAGTTCCAGATCGTCGCATTGTTCGGTGCCTTGCCCTTGCTGCTCGGGACGTTGCAACTGTTCCTGTTGCTGCTCGCCTCCCATACGGTGCAGTTCGCAACGGCACAGGCTGCGCGGGCGGGTGCGATGAATGGTGCGGATCCGGCTGTAATGCGACGTGCATTCGCAACCGGGTTGATTCCCCTGCATGTCGCTTCTCACCAGGAACCCACCAGCAGCAATGTAGTGCCGTTGGTCGCGACGGCGTGGGCCAAGTCTTCGGCCGAATCACTGGTGTTTTCGGAGGTCGAGATCCTGTCGCCCGATGCGGCGGTCTTCGCGGATTTCGCGACGCCCGGCCCCGCGGGGCGGGCGATTCGCAACGACGGCCTGGAGGGTCGTCCTGTCACGCTGGGTGCGCGCAGCGGCCTTTCGATCCAGGAAGCCAACCTGCTGCGTATCCGGGCCCATTGGTGCCAGCCCCTGATCGTGCCCTTTGCGGGGGAAGCGCTGATTGCCACGCTCCGGCTGCTGGACGCCGACCTCTTCGCGCAGCGCTGCTATGCGGCCGGCCGCGTTCCGCTCGCCGGGGAGGCAACCGTCAACATGCAGTCGGATGGCAGGTTTTACGGAGGCTGAAGGCCAGCCAGGTCTTCCGGCGTATCAATGTCCAACTCAGCGCTGGGCATGGGGATACGGGTCAGGCGTTCCCGGTGTCGGCGGATCACGGCCCGGGCGCCGGTATCGCCGCGCAGGGCCGACAGTTCGGTGAAACACCAGCGCGGGAAGATGGCCGGGACGCCGTCGATGCCCGAATAGGCTGCCGCCACGATGGCATCCGGCCGCCGCCGCCAGGCCGAGATCAGTCGCCGCAGGTCATCGGCGGTCACCGCCGGCTGGTCGCCCAGCATCACCAGCAGGCCATCGCAGGTGCCCGGAAGCTGCCGGACGGCCGTCCGCAGGGAACTCCCGATGCCTTCCGCCCAATCCCGATTGACCAAAGCTGTGGCCGGCGTGTTGCGAAGCAGCGGAGCCACCTCGGCGGCATGGGCCCCCAAAACGACGCTGAGGGCACCGCCTGCCACGGCCACGGCATGCGACAGGGCGGTCTGCAGGAGCGGTCGGCCGGCAAAGCGCGCCAACTGCTTGGGGGCGCCGAACCGACTGGCGCTTCCGGCGGCCAGAACGACCACATGCAAGGATGTTTCAGGCTCGTGGATCACGGTGAAAAGGCCCTCCGGAGACCGGGAGTTTAGGGTGTTCTTGCCTCCCCCGGTACGGACCTCTAACATTCGCGGGTTTTTCTCCTGTAAACAGCAACTTCTGCATCGGTATCCATGAGCTCCACTGCCGCGCATTCCGCCACGCCAGCCGCCGCCGGCGCCTGGGTCGTCCACAAGTTCGGCGGTTCCAGCGTCGCCGACGCGGACTGCTTCCGTCGTGTCGCGGACATCATCGAATCCCAGCCCTCGCCGAAGCTCGGCGTCGTGCTGTCGGCCTGCAAGGGCGTCACCGACGCGCTTCTGAATCTCGTCACGCAGGCCGAGCGTCAGGACGAAGGATTCGTCGCCGGGCTGCAGGCGCTGCGTGACCGCCACCAGACGATCGCCGACGCGCTGCTGTTGCCGGAGGCCACCGCGGCCTTTCTGGCCCGTTTCGATGCGGACCGCCAAGCCCTGCTTGGCATCTTCCGGGCGACGGCCCTGACGCAGTCGGCCGCGCCGGGTGTGCGCGATGTCGTCTCGGGCTATGGCGAGATCTGGTCGACGTCGCTGTTCGCCCCCTACCTCGCGCGCCGTCGTGAAGGGCAGAAGGGCGCTGCCGCCGTGCGGTGGCTTGATGCGCGCCAGTGCGTGACGGTCGAGAAGGGCCCGCTGGGTCCGGCTGTGCAATGGGATGTCTCGCGACTCAAGCTGGATGGCCTGCTGGCCGACGGCTTCGATGGCACCCTCGTCATCACCGGCTTCGTGGCGACGACGACGCATGGCGTGGCGACGACACTCGGTCGCAACGGCAGCGATTTCTCAGGCTCCATCTTCGGCGCGCTCCTTGAGGCCGCCGAGATCATCATCTGGACGGACGTCGATGGCGTGCTGTCGGCGGATCCGCGCCGCGTGCCCAACGCGCAGGTGATCGATTCGCTGTCGTACAACGAGGCGATGGAACTCGCGTACTTCGGCGCGAAGGTGATCCATCCGCAGACGATGGCGCCGGCGGTGGGCCGCGCCATTCCAATCTACATTCGCAACACCTTCAACCCGGCTGGCCGCGGCACCCTGATCTGCGCGAAGCCGGATTCGACGCTGCTCGTGAAGGGCATCACGACGATCGAAGGCATCGCGCTGCTGAACATCGAGGGCGCCGGCATGATCGGCGTCCCGGGCACCGCGCACCGCCTGTTCGGAGCCCTGCGCGAAGCCTCGATTTCCGTGATCCTGATTTCGCAGGGCAGCTCGGAACATTCGATCTGCTGCGCGATTCCGCAGGACCAGGCTGCGCGCGCCGAAGCGGCCGTGCGCAATGCCTTCGCGCAGGAGCTCGAAGGCGGCCAGATCCAGAACATCGATGTCATGCCCGATCTGGCCATCCTGTCCGTCGTCGGCGACGGCATGGCCGGTACACCAGGCGTTTCAGCGAAGGTCTTCAACGCGCTCGGCGGCGCGTCGGTCAACGTGCGCGCCATCGCGCAGGGCTCCTCGGAACGCAACATCTCGGTGGTCGTCGATGGCAAGCACGCCACGCGTGCGCTGCGCGCGACGCATGCGAGCTTCTACCTTTCGCCGAACACGCTCTCGATCGGCATCATCGGGCCGGGCACCGTGGGGCGCGTACTGATCGACCAGCTGGCTTCCCAGCAGGCGCGACTGTCGCGCGAATTCCAGCTGGAACTGCGCGTGCGCGGCATCATGGGCAGCACGCGCATGCTGTTGTCGGAGGAGGGCGTGGACCTTGCTGACTGGCAGGAGGTCTACAGCAAGGCCACGACGCCTGCAGACCTCGGCAAGTTCGTCGACCACCTGTGCGTGGACTACCTGCCGCATACGGTCATCATCGACTGCACCGCCGATGGCGAAGTCGCCAAGCACTACCGCGAATGGCTCGAGAAGGGCATTCACGTTGTCACGCCCAACAAGAAGGCCAACAGCGCAGCGATGTCTTATTACGACTCGCTCAAGGTGGCGCGTCGCACGGGTGGCACGCACTACCTTTACGAAGGCACGGTGGGCGCCGGCCTGCCGGTGATCCAGACACTGCGCGACCTGCGCGAGACGGGTGACGAGATCGACAGCATCGAGGGCATCTTCTCGGGGACGCTCGCCTACCTGTTCAACGTCTATGACGGCAGCACGCCGTTCTCGGCCATCGTCCGCGAGGCCAAGACGCGCGGTTACACCGAGCCCGATCCGCGCGACGACCTCTCCGGTACGGACGTCGCCCGCAAGCTCATCATCCTCGCGCGCGAGATGGGGCTGCGGCTTGAGATGTCCGACGTGAAGGTGGACAGCCTGGTGCCGGTCGACCTCGAGCAGGGTTCGATCGATGGCTTCCTCGATGGCCTGTCTGCCCATGACGAGGGCATGAAGCTGCGCTTCGAGGCCGCCGCAAAGGCCGGCAAGGTGCTGCGTTACGTAGGTCGCATCACGGCCAAGGGCGAAGCCACCGTTGGACTCGTCGAACTCGACCGCAAGCATGCGTTCGCGAACATCGCACTGACGGACAATGTCGTGCGCTTCTCGACCGCCCGTTACAACAAGAACGCGCTGATCGTGCAGGGTCCGGGCGCCGGTCCTGAAGTCACGGCCGGTGGCGTGTTCGCCGACTTGCTGCGGCTGTCGGCCTATCTGGGAGCCCGTCTATGACCGTCCTGCACGCCAAGGCCTTCGCGCCGGCGTCCGTCGCCAATGTCGCCATCGGCTTCGACATCCTCGGCTTCTCCATCGATGCACTGGGCGACACGGTCACCGCGCACCGGTCGCCGACGCCGGGCGTTCGCATCACCGCGATCCGCGGTACCCAGGACGACCTGCCGCTGGAGGCCGCTAAGAACACCGCAGGTCGCGCGGTCATCGCGATGGTCGAGCAGCTGAAGCTCGACTTCGGCATCGAGATGGAGATCGACAAGGGCATCCCGCTGTCCTCCGGTCTCGGCGGTTCGGCGGCGTCGGCCGTGGCCGCGGTGGTTGCCGTCAACGCCTTGCTGCCGATCCCGCTGTCGAAGCTTGAATTGCTGCGTTTCGCGATGCAGGGCGAAGCCGTTGCCAGCGGATCGATGCACGCCGACAACATCTCGCCATCGCTGTTCGGTGGCCTCGTGCTCACCGTCGGCATCGAGCACCCGCGCATCAAGCAGATTCCGGTGCCGCAGGGCATCCGCGCGGTGATCGCGCACCCGCACATGTATGTTTCGACGAAGCAGGCCCGCGCGATCCTGTCGCGCACCGTGAACCTGTCGGACTTCGTCTGGCAGACCGCGAACCTCGCCGGTTTCATTTCTGGCTGCTATACGGATGACATCGACATGATCCGCGAGTCCTTCCAGGACGTCGTGATCGAGCCGCAGCGTCAGTTGCTGATTCCCGGCTTCCAGGACATCCGCGGTGCCGCGATGGACGCGGGCGCCCTGGGCTGCTCGATCTCGGGCGCTGGTCCGACGATGTTCGCGCTCTGCCTCGAGGCGGATGCGCCTTCCGTGCGCCAGGCCATGGTCGCGCAGTTCGGCAAGCAGGATCTCGGCGTGGATGACTGGGTTATTGCGATCCGCTCAGAAGGCGCCCACGTGGTGGCCGTCTGATGCGTTTTCCCAGCACGCGCCACCAGGCGCCGGAAGCCGGGTTCAGTCAGGCGCTGGCCCAGGGCCTCGCGCCGGATGGCGGTCTCTACGTGCCGGAAGCCTGGCCCTCGCTTGACGTGGCCGCTCTGCCGGATCCGGCGACGCTGGCTGGCGTGGGCGAGCGGTTCATCGGTGCCTTCGCTGAGGGTGATGCCCTTGAATCTGAAGTCGGCGACATCGTTCGCGAAGCCTTCGATTTCCCTGCTCCCCTCGTGCCGCTCGATGCGGACGGTCATCTCTCGGTGCTGGAGCTCTTTCACGGGCCCACGGCTGCGTTCAAGGATTTCGGCGCGCGCTTCCTCGCCGCCTGCCTGACGCGCATCCGTCGCGGCCAGCCGAAGCCGCTGCGCATCCTTGTGGCCACCTCGGGTGACACGGGCGGTGCCGTCGCGGCTGCCTTCCATCGCAAGCCCGGCATCGAAGTCGTCGTGCTCTTCCCGAAGGGCCTTGTTTCGCCGACGCAGCAGCAACAGCTGACGTGCTGGGGTGACAACATCAAGAGCCTCGCGGTGCAGGGCAGCTTCGATGACTGCCAGCGCATGGTGAAGGAAGCCTTCCTCGATCCGACGATGCGCGCCGAAGCGGAGCTGTCTTCCGCGAACAGCATCAACCTCGGGCGCCTGTTGCCGCAGGCCGTGTATTACGCGGCGACGAGCCTGACCGTGTGGCGCCAGCATGGCGAGAAGGCCTCGTTCATCATCCCCAGCGGCAACCTCGGCAACTCCGTGGCCTGCCTGTGGGCGAAGCAGATGGGTCTGCCGATCGGCGACATCCTGCTCGCGCACAACGCCAACCGCACCGTCCCCGATTACCTCACGAGTGGAAAGCTCGAGCCGCGCCCGAGCGTGGCCACGCTGGCCTCGGCGATGGACGTGGGCAATCCCAGCAACCTCGAGCGCATGTCGGCGCTCTATCCCGACGCGCAGCGCCTGGGCAATGCGTTGTCGGCCGTGTCGATCGAAGATGCTGCCATCGAGACCCGCATCAAGGCCGACTACGCGCACTTCGGTCAGGTCTGGTGCCCGCACACGGCCACAGCCGCTGAAGCCTGGGCGCGCATGAGCCCCGAACAGCAGGCCTCGCGTCGCTGGGTGCTGGTGGCCACCGCGCATCCGGCCAAGTTCCGCGAGATCGTCGAGCCCTTGATCGGTCGCGAGGTCGCGGTGCCGGATAATCTGCGCCGCCTGTTCGAGCTGCCTTCCGCGTTCACGGAGATTCCGGCAACGCTCGAGGCGCTGCGCGCCGCTACGCTGCGTGCCTGATTTCCTGTTGACCCTCGTCGCGACGCCGCGGCGCATCGGCGTCGTGGTGGCCACCACGCTCTTCCTGCTGGGACTGCTCGTGGCGGCCTGGCGCGTCCACCGTCGCCGCCGTGCCCGCGCGCAGCGGGAAGCCGCGCTCTGCGAGATCGGCCTCGAATACCTGCGCGACCGGCTCGTGCCGGACGGCATGGGCGGCACGCTGCATGTGCCTTACCTGCTGCTGACGCCGCGGGGCGTCGTGCTGGTGGACCTCTGGGACGTGGCCGGCAACATCTTTGGCAGTGATCAGATGGGCGAGTGGACGGTGATGTCCGGCTCGCGCCGATCCACCTTCCTGAACCCGCAGCCCGCGATGTACGACCGCGTCGCGGCCGTGAAGGCGCTGGCGGGTGAGCTGTCCGTGGAGGGCCGCATGGTCTTCACGCGGCGCGGCACCTTCCTCAAGGGCTTGCCGCGCTGGACGCTGTCGGTCGAATCGCTGCGCCTGGAATTCCCGCCGGTCGAGGGCGCGACGGCCGATGCCTACCGGGCGCGTTACCGCGAGTCCTGGGCGGCAATCCTCGAGGGCACGACGCCGGGGCCGCGCAAGCAGTCCGCCAGCTTCCTGCAGGAACTCTTCCTGGGCTGAGCGATCAGGGCAATCTGAAGAAGCGCTCGGCCGTTGCGGTTGTCGAGGCGGCCAATTGCTCGATGGACTCATTCCGCGCTTCGGCCACGACGCGTGCCACCTCGACCAGGAACGCCGGCTCGTTACGACGGCCTTCTGGCTTGGGACGCAGGCTGCGCGGCAACAGGTAGGGGGCATCGGTCTCGATCATCAGCCGATCGGCTGGTATGCGCCCTGCCAGCGATTTCAGGTGCAGGCCGCGCCGCTCATCGCAGATCCATCCGGTGATGCCCACATGGAGGCCCATCTCGAGATAGTCATCCAGCTCGTTGCCCTGTCCCGTGAAGCAGTGCGCCACGGCAGCTGTCAGCTGCGGATGGAATTCGCGCAGGATCGCGATGAAGTCGGAGTGCGCGTCGCGCTGATGCAGGAAAACCGGTTTACCCACCCGCACGGCCAGCTCAAGCTGCCGCGCAAAGGCGTCGCGTTGCGCTTCGCGCGGTGCGAAGTTGCGGTAGTAATCCAGGCCACATTCACCGACCGCCACGACGGCAGGCGAGGCCGCCAGTCGTTCCAGTTGCGCAAAACCCGCTTCATCGAGGTCTGCGGCATGGTGTGGATGCAGGCCGGCTGTCGCGAAGAAGCGCGTGGGCTGCAGGTGATGCAGATGGATTGCGGCTTCACTGGCTGCGAGGCTCGTGCCCGTGATGATCTGGCGCTGCACGCCCGCAGACACGGCACGCTCGACGACCGCATCGAAGTCCGGCTGGAAGCTCTCGTGCGTCAGGTTCGAGCCGATATCGATCAGCTTCATGTCTGCAGAGCCCTGCAGAGGGCGTCGACGTCGCCCTCCGGCTGGTCCCAGGACACGACGAACCGGTAATGCCCCTGGGCCGGTGGGCCCCAGGCGTGAAACTCGAAACCTTGTGCGCGCAGTGAGGCTGCTTCCTGATCGACCAGCCGCAGGAAGACCATGTTGGCTTCTGCGGGGTAAACCACACGCTGTCCCGCCGCCGCGGCGATACGTGAAGCCAGCTGGTTCGCACGCGCTGCATTGGCGAGGAAGAAATCCCCCTCGATGCAGGCCAGTAGCTGCGCCGACAGGTAACGCATTTTCGAGAAAAGCTGCGCGGCGCGTTTGCGGCGGCGCTCGAAATCGCGAACGAGGTCCAGGTTGAAGAACACCACGGCCTCTGCGGCCAGGGCGCCGTTCTTGGTCGCGCCGAAAGACAGGACGTCGATACCGGCTTGCCAGGTGAGTGCAGCCGGCGAGCCGTCCTGCGCGGCGAGGGCATTGGCAAAGCGTGCGCCGTCCAGGTGCAGGGGCAGTCCGTGGGCATGGGCGACATTCGCCAGCGCGGCGAGCTCTGCGGCCGTGTAGAGCGTGCCGCACTCCGTGACGGTGGCCAGCGTCACGGCCGACGGCAGCAGGCTGTGCACTGAAGGCACGAGGCCATCCAGTTC
>CANGMU010000016.1 GCA_947454665.1 Pseudomonadota bacterium
CGATCCGCCGGTCCATGGACGACAGTTTCCAGCGCCTCGGCCGAACCGCGTCGCAGCGAGTGCACGCGCACGACGTCGCCGCGGCGCACGTGCGCGAGCAGGCTGCCGATGGTGATCGTCGGCGGTGAGATGACGATGTCGATGGCGCGGTTTTCCATCAGCTCGCCGTAGGACGGCTTGTTGACCAGCGCCATGACCTTGTTCGCGCCGAGCCGCTTGGCGAGCATCGCCGACAGCACGTTCGCTTCTTCGGAATTCGTGAGCGCGGCAAAGACATCGGTGCTGTCGATGTTCTCCTCGATCAGCAGTTCCTCGTCCTGTGCGTCGCCCTGCAGGACGATCGCGCTTTCGAGCAGTTCGGAAGCGCGGCGCGCGCGCTTCGGATCGCGCTCGATGAGCTTCACCTGGTAGCGCTTCTCGAGCAGCTTCGCGAGCCGGAAGCCGATGTGGCCGCCACCGGCGATGACGACCTTGCGCACCGGGTCTTCGGCGCGCTGGATCTCGGCCATCATGCGCTGGATGTGGTCGCGCGCGGCGATGAAAAAGATCTCGTCGCCTTCCTCGACCATCGTGTCGCCGGTCGGTTCGATGGCCCGGCCGTCGCGATAGATCGCGGCGATGCGCGCATCCGCATGCGGCATGTGGTCCTTCAGCGTGCGCAGCTGCTGGCCGACCAGCAGTCCGCCCTTGCGGGCGCGCAGGCCGACGAGCCGCACCTTGCCGTCCGCGAAGTCCACCACCTGCAGCGCACCGGGGGTGTGCATCAGCCGCTCGACGTATTCCGTGACCAGCTGCTCGGGGTTGATCCACACGTCGACGGCGATCGAGCCGTCGGCGAAGAGCTTTTCGCGCGAGGTGTATTCGGACGCGCGGATGCGCGCGATGCGCGTCGGCGTGCGGTAGAGCGCATGCGCGATCTCGCAGGCGACGATGTTCACCTCGTCGGAGCTGGTCAGCGCGACGAGGATGTCCGTGTCCACGATGCCGGCGGCTTCGAGCACCGACGGGTAGGACGCGATGCCGGCCACGGTGCGCACGTCGAGCCGGTCCTGCAGGTCGCGCAGGACTTCCTCGTTCGAATCGACCACGGTCACTTCGTTCGCAGGTTCGCGCGAGAGGTGGTAAGCCGCCGTGCGGCCCACTTGTCCAGCGCCAAGGATCAGTACTTTCACCGGATGGTCTCCAGGTTCGCGTACGCCAGCATCAGCCACTTTGCGCCGTGCTGCTCGAAATTCACCTGGATGCGCGCCTGCGCACCCTGGCCTTCGATGTTGAGGATGATGCCATCGCCGAACTTGCCGTGCCGGACGCGTGTTCCGAGACGCAAGCCGGGCGTGCCGCTGTCGGCGGACGAGGCCGTCGGCGAGCGGAAGGGACTGGCGGGGGTGAAGCTGCGCGAGACCTGCGCCTTGGGGCGCACTTCCTCGACCAGCTCGGCGGGGATCTCGTCGATGAAGCGCGAAGGCGTGCCGTAACGCTCCATGCCATGCAGCACGCGCTTCTCGGCGTAGGTGATGTAGAGCTGCTTCATGGCGCGCGTGGTGCCCACATAGGCCAGGCGACGCTCTTCTTCCAGGCCCTCGAGGTCCTCGACCGAACGCTGGTGCGGGAACAGGCCCTCTTCCATGCCGCAGAGGAAGACGACCGGGAACTCCAGTCCCTTGGCCGTGTGCAGCGTCATCATCTGCACGCAGTCTTCCCAGGCATCGGCCTGGCCTTCGCCGGACTCCAGCACCGCATGCGCGAGGAAAGCTTCCAGCGGCGGCAGCGTCTCGTCTGTTCCGCCCTGCGTGACGTCATGGGAATCAAAGCCGCGTGCGGCGGAGACCAGTTCCTCGAGGTTCTCGACGCGCGCCTCGCCTCGGTCCTGCTTGTCCTTCTTGTGGTGCTCGATGAGCCCCGACCCCTGGATGACGAGGTCGATCTGTTCATGCAGCGCCAGTCCCCGCGTCTCGCGGTCCAGCTTTTCGACCAGGCCCAGGAAGCCCATCAAGGCCGAGGCACCGCGTGCACCGAGGCCCAGCTCCTTGCCATCGGGCGAGCGCGACAGTGCGCCGGCTGCGGCCTGCCACATCGAGATGCCCAGGCTGCGCGCTGCGTCGCGCAGCAGATCCAGCGTCTTGGCACCGATGCCGCGCGTCGGCAGGTTCACCACGCGTTCGAAGGAGGCGTCCTCGTCGCGGTTGGACAGCAGGCGCAGATAGGCGAGTGCGTCCTTGATTTCAGCGCGTTCATAGAACCGCAGTCCGCCATAGACCTTGTAGGGCACGCGTGCGGAGAGGAAGGTTTCTTCCAGCACGCGGGATTGCGCGTTCGAGCGATAGAGCACGGCGACTTCACGGCGCGTGCCACCCTGCTTCGTCCAGTCGTTGATGCGGTTGAGGATGAAGTCCGCTTCGTCGCGGTCATTCCAGGCTGCATACAGCTTGATGGCCTCGCCCTTGCCGCCGCTGGTCCACAGGTTCTTGCCGAGGCGTCCCGTGTTGTTCGAGATCAACGCGTTCGCAGCCGACAGGATCGTGCCGGTGGATCGATAGTTCTGCTCGAGGCGGAACAGGTTCGCGTCCGGGTAATCGCGGCTGAACTGGTGCAGGTTCTCGACCTTCGCGCCACGCCATCGATAGATGGACTGGTCGTCATCGCCGACGACGAACGGCGCACCCTGCGGGCCGGCCATCAGGCGCGTCCAGGCGTACTGGATCGCGTTGGTGTCCTGGAACTCGTCCACCAGCACATGCGTGAAGCGATCACGGTAATGGCCGGCCAGCGAGGCGTCGTCGCGCAGCAGTTCATAGGCGCGCAGCAACAGCTCGGCGAAATCCACCACGCCGTTGCGACGGCAGGATTCTTCGTAGTCGGTGTACAGCTTGTGCAGCATCTGCTGCATCGGGTCGTAACCGGCCTTCACCTGGTGCGGGCGGATGCCCTCATCCTTGCGGTGGTTGATGAAGTGCTGCACGTCGCGCGGCACGAAGCGCGTGTCATCCAGGCCCTCGGCCTTGATGAGCTTCTTGATGACGCGCATCTGGTCTTCGCTGTCGAGGATCTGGAAGCCGCGCGGCAACCCGACCTCGGCGTAATGCAGTCGCAACAGACGGTGTGCGATGCCATGGAACGTGCCGACCCACATCGCGCCGCCCGGCACGCCGAGCAGCGGCTCGATGCGATGGCGCATCTCGCCCGCGGCCTTGTTCGTGAAGGTCACGGCCAGCACGTTATAGGGCGAGGCACCCAGCGCGCGCACGGCCCAGGCGATGCGATGCGTGAGCACGCGCGTTTTGCCGCTGCCGGCGCCGGCGAGCACGAGCGTGGGCAGATGAGGTGCTGTGACGGCCGCCCGCTGCTCGTCGTTCAGCGGGTTCAGGATGTCGGATAGGTCCATGAATCTCGTCCCTGCTCGGTGAAGCGCAGCACCTCGGTGGCCAGCACGAGCAGGACCGGTCCGAACACGAAGCCAATGAATCCGAAAGCGGCCACGCCGCCGATCACGCCCAGGAACACCAGCAGCGTGGGCACGGGTGTCTGGTGCGAGATGAGCACGGGTCGGATGAAGTTGTCGGCGATCGAGATGAACACGCCGGCGGCCAGCAGGAACAGGGCCCAGCCCACGTTGTCCTGCGCCAGCAGCCACAGGATGCCGGGCACCCAGACGAGGCCGGTGCCGCCGACCGGCAGGAGTGCAAACACGGCGGCGAGTACACCGAACACGACCGGACCGGGCAGTCCCGTGACGGCCCAGGCCGCACCGACCATCGCGCCCTGCATGAGCGCCGTGACGCCTGCGCCATAGACCACGGCGCGCGTGACCTTGGCCAGCCGGTCGAGCAGGGCTTCTCGGCGTGCCGGCTCAAGGGGCAACAGACGTGCGGCGCGCACGAAGGCGGCCTCGCCATCGCGCAGCATGAAGAACAGGATGAACAGCATCAGGAAGAAGCGCAGGAAGCCACCCGCCGCGCTGACCACCACCTGGCCGCCGGCCGAGGCCATCGTGGTCGCATAGCGTTTCACCGCG
The DNA here is from genome assembly GCA_947454665.1 of Pseudomonadota bacterium. Lineage (GTDB taxonomy): Bacteria > Pseudomonadota > Gammaproteobacteria > Steroidobacterales > Steroidobacteraceae > ZC4RG30. Next base: position 4,013 of record CANGMU010000016.1, read on the forward strand.
CCGACGACGTAGTCATGCATCGCGTCCGGGCTGAGGTTCAGCTGCTTGCCGGCAAAGCCGACCAGTTTCGCGATGACGGGATGCCCGGCCGAATCACGCAGGACTTCGAGATCGAACAGGTTGCCGCCGGCCTGCAGCGGGCCGACGAGCGAGCCGATCTGCTGCGCGAAAGCCAGGCCCAGCAGGCTCAGGGGGATCAGCAGCACCAGCGGTGCCAGGCCCGTGAGCACGCCTGCGGCCGCACCGGGGCGATTGCCGAAGTAGCGCGTCAGGCGGTGTTGCAGTGGCAGCAGCAGGAAGGCCAGGAAGGCCGCCCAAGCGATTGCGCCGCGCACCGGCGCGAGGACCAGGCTGACGCCACCGAAGATCGCGACCAGCAGCGTGACCGTGAACCACAGTCGCAGGGGATGGCGGCGCTCTATGTCTGGCGTCATGTCGTCACCAGCTGTTGCGCAGCTCGCGCAGGCGCAGGAAGACGTCCTTCGGCGTGGGGCGTTCCGGCAGGTCCGGGAAGCGCTCGCGCAGCCGCGCGATGACTTCCGGGTGCTGCAGGCGGAAGAAGGTATTGAAGGTCTTTTCTTCGCCCAGCGTCGTGACCGGCATCTCCAGCGCGGCGCGTGGCGCGGTCTCGGCCAGCAGGCGCGCGGCGTCGGCATTGCCGGGCTCCCGGTCCAGCGTGAAGCGCAGGTTGTTCACGAGGTAGTCGTGGCCCGCATGCAGCTGCGTCGCATCCGGCAGCCGCGACAGCTGCGTTGCGAAGGTGTCATACAGCGCATCGGGATGGCCGCCGCCGTGGCAGTTGCCGGCGCCGGCATTGAACAGCGTGTCGCCCGAAAACAGCGCCGGGATGTCGCCGTGCGAAAGCAGGCAGACATGTGACATCGTGTGGCCGGGCGTGTCGAGGCATTCCAGTTCGACCGTGCGGCCGACGCGGATCACGTCGCCTTTGACGAGCCCGCGGTCGATGCCGCCGATCTTCGAGGCGGCACCGGCATGCGCCATCACGCGCGCGCCGGTGGCTTCTTTCAAGGCTGCATTGCCGGCCGTGTGGTCGGCGTGCTCATGCGTGCTGACGATCTGCGTGATCGTCCAGCCTTTGGCGCGGGCCGCGTCATGCACGAGCTTCCAGTCGAGCGGATCGATCGCCAGCGCCTCGCCCGTCTCGCCGCAGGCGACGAGATAGTGGAAATTGCGCAGCCGGTTGTCCGGCCAGATCCGTTCGATGTGCATGACGCGTCCGATGCCGCGGCCTTACGCCGCAGCCTTCGGCGCCTTCGCGATGTTCACGACCTGCAGCTGCGTGAACTCGTTGAGGCCCTCTTCGCCCATCTCCACGCCCATGCCCGAGGCCTTCGCGCCGCCGAAAGGCAGGTGGTTGGCGAGCTCGAGGTGCTTGTTGATCCACACCGTGCCCGATTCCATGCGGTTCGCGACGGCGAGCGCGCGGTCGAGGTTCGAGGACCACACCGAAGCGCCCAGGCCATAGGGCGAGGCGTTGGCACGGGCCAGCGCATCTTCGACATCGCTGAACTTGATGACCGGCAGCACGGGGCCGAACTGTTCTTCATCCACCAGCGCCGAGCCTTCCTGGATATCGGCGACGATCGCGGGGCGGATGAAATAGCCCTTGTCGCCCGTCTCGCCACCGGCGACCAGACGGCCGTCCTTCTTGCCGGCCTCGAGGAAGCCCTTCACCTTCTCGTACTGCATCTTGTTCTGCAGCGGGCCGAACATCACGCCCGGCTCCAGACCGTTGCCCACGGCAGCGCCCTTGGCGATCCTCGCGAGCTCTTCGACGACGGCGTCGTAGACCTTCTCGTGCACATAGAGTCGCTTCAGCGCGATGCAGACCTGCCCGCTGTTGAAGAACGCACCCATGAAGATGCCCTGCGCCGCGGCGGCCGGGTCCACGTCATCCAGCACGATCGCAGCGTCGTTGCCGCCGAGTTCCAGCGTGACACGCTTGAGCGATTCGGCAGCGCAGGCCATCACGCGCTTGCCGGTGGCGGTCGAGCCGGTGAAGGAGATCTTGCGGATGTCCGGGTGCTTGGTCAGCACGTCGCCAAGGTCGTTCGCGTCGGCGATGAAATTGATGACGCCTGGCGGCAGCACGTCGGCGATGAGCTCGCCCAGCTTCAGCGTCGCCAGCGGCGTGGTGGCGGCGGGCTTCACGACCAGCGTGTTGCCGGCGATGAGCGCTGTCGGCAGCTTCGTGCCCAGCAGCGCGATCGGGAAGTTCCAGGGGATGATCGCGGCGACGACGCCCAGCGGACGGCGATGCTGTTCGGCACGGCGCGTGTCGCTGTCCTCGAGCACCTTCACCGGCAGGTCGAGGTTCACCAGCGCGCGCACGTCGGCGGCCATGTTGTGCACTTCGCCCGTGGCGAACATCAGCGGCTTGCCCTGCTCCATCGTCAGCAGGCGCGCGATCTCGTCGGCGTTCGCATCGATGACATCGGCCATCTTGTGCAGCAGCTTGCGGCGTTCGGCGATCGGCGTGGCCGACCAGGCCGGGAAGGCGGCCTTCGCGGCGGCGACGGCGGCATTCACCTGCGCGACGGAAGCGCGCGGGCATTCGGTGGTGACCGGCTCTTCGGTGGCCGGGTTGATGACCGTCATCTTCTGGTCGCCGTCGACCAGCTTGCCACCGATCAGGAATTTGAAGCTGCTCATGCGTTAACTCCGGAGTGTCGATTTTTCAAGGCCGACGAGATAGACGATCACATTCACCATCTCGTCGGAAGTGCGGATGCCTTTGCCCAGGCGGTACTTGCCGTTCACGACGAAGGAAGGCGTGCCGCTGACGCCATAGGCGCGCACCAGGGCGTCCTGCTGGCGCACGGCCTCGTCGATGTCTGCCTGGCGCGAACGGGCGAGGAAGTCCTCGACGCTGGTCTTGCTGCGCTTCGCATAGAACTTCGCGGCGTCGGCGATCGTAGGCAGCGGTTGTACGGGTCGGCGCGTCTGCGGATCGATGAGCGGCAGTTCGCCTGTCTCCCAGATCGCTTCGAACATCGCCTTGTGGTGTGCCTCGGCGAGGCCCAGCGCCTTGGCCGTGACATAGGCCCGCTGGAACATCGGCCAACCCTCCGCGGGAATGAACGACGCATGCACGTAGTTCATCTCCGCGTAAGCGGGCAGCCTGGCTTTGATGCGATCGGCGAGCGGCAGCGCGCTGTAGCAGTACGGGCAGCCGTATGAAAAGACTTCCGTCACCTCGACCTTGCCCGGCGTCGAAGTCGGAACCGGCGGCGTGATGCGATCGAAGTGGGTGCCCTCCTGCCAGAGCATCTGGCCCTGCGCCAGCGGCGCGAGGGCAGGGGTCAACAGGCCAAGCAGCAGCGAGCGACGGTCCATGCGGGCTCCGGGTTCAGCGGGCGACGAGCGGCCCGAAGGGCAGGTAGTGGTCCACCAGCAGCGCGAGGAAGAGCCACATGAGGTACTGGATCGAGAAGCGGAACAGCTTCATCGGCAGTTCGACGCGCTGCGAGAACTTCAAGGCAATGGCGTAATAGAGGAAGACGATGTTCAGGCCGATGGCGGACGCCAGGTACAGCAGGCCGCTCATGCCGGTGAGGTAGGGCAGCAGCGTCACGATCACCATGATGACCGTGTAGAGCAGCACATGCAGGCGCGTGAATTCGATGCCGTAGGTGACGGGCATCATCGGGATGCCGACCTTCGCATAGTCATCGCGTCGGGCGATGGCCAGCGCCCAGAAGTGCGGCGGCGTCCACGCGAAGATGATCAGGAACAGCAGCAGGGCATGCGGGTCGATGGTGTTGGTGACCGCCGCCCAGCCGAGCACCGGCGGGGCCGCACCGGCTGCGCCGCCGATGACGATGTTCTGCGGCGTCGCGCGCTTGAGCCACACCGTGTAGATGACCGCGTAGCCAATCAGCGAGGCGAAGGTCAGCACCGCGGTCAGCACGTTCACGCCGAAGCCGAGGATCAGCATCGAGGCCACGCCGAGCACGGCAGCGAAAGTCAGCGCCTGTCGGTCACCCAGGCCGCCGGTCGGCAGCGGGCGTGCGCGCGTGCGCAGCATCGCCGCGTCGATCCGCTGGTCGATGAACTGGTTCAGGGTGGCGGCCGAGGCCGCCGCGAGGCCGATGCCGAGGTTGCCGAGCAGCAGCGCGTCGAGCGGCGGCATGCCTGGCGTGGACAGCAGGGTGCCGACTACGGCCGTGAGCACGATCAGCGCCACGACCTTGGGTTTGGTCAGCGCGAGATAGAGGCGCCAGCGGGAGGTCGGCTGCGCCTGCACGAGAGGGGTATCGGTGGTCGCCACGGGCCGCCAAGGTTACCAGACAGGGCCCCTCAGCCGCCGAGTCGATGCACCCGTCCGGGGGCGATGCCGGAGGCCTCCACCCGTTCGACGAAGCGCTGGTCCGCGGTCACCAGCGGCCGGTCCGTTTCCAGCGCCAGGGCGAGGTAGAGGCAGTCGTAGACGGAGTGCTGCATCCGCAAGGCCAGCGACAGCGCGTGGGCGACCAATGATTGGCTGGGCGTCGTCTGGATGTCCGAACCCCGCAGCACCCGGCAGGCGAGTTCCGCGTCCTGCGCCGCCAGAAGGCCGCGCCGCACTTTGGTTCGCAGCACGCTGCCGCACTCTGCCCACAGCAGGTCGGGGGCAAGCAGTTGCCGACCGTCCAGCAAGCGCGCTGCCTGCTGGCTGTCCGGCTCGTCGATGACCCACTTGACCGCCACGCTGGCGTCCACGACGACGTGGGTCATCGCTCGTCCCTCATTTCTCGCAGCAGGACTTCGGACGGAATTGTTTCTTTATTGGCCGTAATTCTCCTCATTTCAGCAGCCAATGTTGCGAAATCAGGCTTTTCTTCGCCCTCCAGCGCCCGGCGCAGGATCTCCCGATGTTCCGCCTCGGCGGAGCGGCCGTTGCGCACCGCGCGCTGTTTCAGCTTGGCGACCAGTTCGGGATCGAGGTTGCGGACCAGCAGGCTGTTGGCCATGGCGGCGCTCAGGTGATGCCATCGAAATGATAGCGTTGATAGCAATGATGTCATTGGGGCTCTCCGTCGTCGAGATTCGTTCGGGGCAGGGTTCGGGCCGCCACCCAGGCCTCCACCCACTGCGCGCCGGCCTCCTTCAGCACCCGTGCCGCAGCGGCCACGGTGCTGCCGGTGGTCAGCACGTCGTCGACCAGCGCGACCCGCGGCGGTGGGCGGCCGCGCCCTATGGCAAAGGCGCCGGCGAGGTTCCCCTGCCGTTCGGCGGCGCCGAGCCCGGACTGGGCCTCGGTGTCCCGCGTCCGGTGCAGCAGCCGGGCCTGCACCGGGAGGCGCAGATGCCGGGCCGCATGGCGGGCGATCTCCTGGGCCTGGTTGAAACCGCGCTCGGCGAAGCGCTGCCGCCCCAGCGGTACCGGGACGATGCAGTCCGGCAGTTCGCCGGCGGGGGCGCGGTGCGCGGCCATCAGCATGCCGAGCACCCGGGCCGGGGCGAGGACGCCGTCGAACTTGAGTTCGCGGACCAGCGTGTCGACAGGCGAGGCATAGATGTGCGCCGCCCAGACGGCATCGCAACCCGGCGGGGGCGCGAGGCTGTCGGGCGCGGGCGGGCAAGCCGCCTCGCAGTCCGCGCAGAGGTCCAGTCCCCAGCCGCTGAGCGGCGAGTCCTGCCCGCGACGGTCGCAGAGCGCGCAGCGCGGGGGCACGAGCCAGCCCAGAGCGTGCCGCGTGAGCGATCTTCGGGTGAGTGATGTGGTCAACATTTGATCAAATGTCCACTTTCGCAGGGTGGGTTTGGTTGACAGCCCCCGGGGGCGCCCGGAACATCCGGCCCGTTACTGTCTGTCCTGCCGCGGCCTGCCGCCCGGCCTGAACCTTGCGACTTCCGGGAGAAATGCATGAACGCCGTCGTCACCGAGAACAGCCTGCGCACCGAAGGCGCTGCCCTGCCGGGCCTGCGTCATGACTGGCGGCTGGCCGAGGTCGAGGCGCTGTTCGAGCTGCCCTTCATGGACCTGATGTTTCGCGCGCAGCAGGTGCACCGTGCGCACCACGCGGCCAACCGCATCCAGATGAGCACGCTGCTGTCGATCAAGACCGGCGGTTGCCCTGAAGACTGCGGCTATTGCCCGCAGAGCATCCATTACGACACCGGTGTCGCCCGCGAGGACACGATGCCGGTCGCCGCGGTGGTCGATGCCGCGCGCCGCGCGAAGGAAGCCGGTGCCACGCGCTTCTGCATGGGTGCGGCCTTCCGCTCGCCGAAGAAGAAGGACATCGAGCGCGTCAGCGAGATGATCCGCGGCGTGCGTGAACTGGGACTGGAAACCTGCGCGACGCTCGGCATGCTGACGCCGGAGCAGGCGTCGGAACTGAAGGACGCGGGCCTCGATTACTACAACCACAACGTGGACAGTTCCGAGGACTACTACAAGAAGATCATCAGCACGCGCACCTACCAGCACCGTCTCGATACGCTCGAGGCCGTGCGCAACGCGGATCTGAAGGTATGCAGCGGCGGCATCGTCGGCATGGGCGAGACGCGCACGGACCGCGCCGGCATGCTGGTGACGCTCGCGAACCTGCCGGAGCACCCGCAGAGCGTGCCGATCAACCAGCTGGTGCAGGTGAAGGGCACGCCGCTGGCGGACGGCGAGGCCGAAGCCGCGGCCGTGGACAGCTTCGAGTTCATCCGTACGATCGCCGTTGCGCGCATCGTCATGCCCGCCTCGCAGGTGCGCTTGTCGGCCGGTCGCCAGGAAATGTCGGACGAGACGCAGGCGATGGCGTTCATGGCCGGCGCGAATTCGATTTTCTACGGCGAGAAGCTGCTGACGACGGGCAATCCGGATGTCGAGCGCGACCGCAGCTTGCTGGCGCGCCTGAAGATCAACGCGGAAACGCAGGAACAGACGAACGCGCGATCCGGCTGCTGCTGAAGATGCTGCGGGACCCGCAGGCGGTCCGCGCAGCGCTGGATGCGCTGTCGAGGGACCACCTCCTCCGCGCGCGTCGCTGCGTCGACGGCTTTGACGGCGACGAGGCCGGTGCCGCGCCCGTCGTGGACGGCCTTGCGCGCGTCAACTTCTGCAGCAACGACTACCTGGGCCTCGCGCGCGATCCGCGCGTCGCCGCGGCACTGATCGATGCCGCGAAACGCTGGGGCGCGGGCGCGGGTGCCGCGCACCTGGTCACGGGCCACACGCAGGCGCACCACGCGCTCGAAGCAGCGCTCGCCGACTTCACGGGCCGCGAATCCGCGCTGCTGTTCTCGACTGGATACATGGCGAATCTCGGCGTGCTGCAGGCCTTTGCGGGCCGCGGCGAGACCGTGCTGCAGGATCGCCTGAACCATGCCTCGCTGATCGACGGCGCGCAGCTCGCCGGTGCGAAGCTGGCGCGGTATGCGCATGCCGATGTCGCCGATGCGGCCCATCGTCTTGCGACGGCCGAGGCACCCGTGTCGGTGCTGGCCACCGATGGTGTGTTCAGCATGGACGGTGCCGTCGCGCCCGTCTCGGAACTTGCGGCCCTCGCCAAGCGTCACGGGGCCTGGTGCATGGTGGATGACGCGCATGGTCTTGGCGTGCTGGGTGCGCAGGGCGGCGGCGTGGCCGAGGCCGCGGGGCTGGGCGCCGACGACATCCCGCTGCTCGTGGGCACCCTGGGCAAGGCCTTTGGCAGCTTCGGCGCGTTCGTCGCCGGCGATCGCGACGTGATCCAGTTCCTGTTGCAGCGGGCACGCACCGCCATCTATACGACGGCGATACCGGCCGCCGTGGCTGCGGCTACGCACGCAGCCCTGCGCTTGCTGCGCGAGGAAGGCTGGCGTCGCGAGCAGCTGGCCGCGCGCATCGCGCGCTTCCGCGCAGGCTGTGCCGCGCAGGGCATCGCGCTCACGACATCGACGACGCCCATCCAGCCGATCGTGCTGGGCGATGCCACGTCTGCGCTCGCTGCCAGCCAGGCGCTGTGGGATGCGGGCTGGTGGGTCTCCGCGATCCGTCCCCCCACGGTGCCGCGTGGCACCGCGCGCCTGCGCGTGACGCTGTCCGCGACGCACACGGATGCGCAGGTCGATGGTCTCGTCGACGCGCTGGCGCAGGCTCTGCCCGACATGGCGCAAGCATGAGCCTGCCGCTGGTCTGCCTGCACGGCTGGGGACTGAATCGGCGCGTGTTCGATTCGCTGGATGCGATGGCGATCGATCTGCCGGGCCATGGTGCCAGTCCCTGGGATCCGGCCCGCGCTTCGCTGGCTGCACAGGCCGAACAGCTCATCGAGGCGATGCCGCCGCGCTGCGACTTGCTGGGTTGGTCCCTGGGCGGACAGCTGGCGCTGCACATCGCGCAGCGCTGGCCCGACCGCGTCTCGAAACTCGTGCTGGTCGCGACCACGCCGCGCTTCGTCGCGGACGGTGCGTGGACGGCGGGCATGTCGCCCGAACTCATGCAGCGTTTCGCCGATCAGCTGGCGCGGGACTGGCATGCAACGGTCGATGAATTCCTGCAACTGCAGGTGCGCGGCAGTCGGGATGCAACCCAGGCCCTCATCGAACTGCAGCGTGCGCTGCGTGAGCATGGCGAGGCCCATCCGGATGCCCTCGCCGCCGGCCTCGAGATCCTGCGCACCGCAGACCTGCGCGATGCCGCGCGCGCCATCGCGGCCCCTACCTGGGTCATCGCCGGTCAGCACGATCGCATCACGCCTGCGGCGGCCTCCGACTGGCTCGCTGCCAACATTCCCGGTGCGCAGGGGCTGACCTTGCCTCGCGCCGGTCATGCACCCTTTCTGTCGCACGCGCCGGATTTTGCCGCTGCGCTGGCTGCTTTCCTGGACGCCGCATGAGCCACGACGATTACAGCTTGCGCACGCCGGACATCGCTCGCGCCTTTGGCCGAGCGAGCGCGACGTATGACGCCGCGGCGCGCTTGCAGGGCCTCGTGCGTGACGAGCTTCTGTCGCGCCTGGAAGGCCTGCCGATCGAGCCCACGGTGGTGCTGGATCTGGGGGCTGGCACGGGCCTGGGAACCGTGCCGTTGAAGCGCCGCTATCCCAAGGCCCAGGTCGTCGCGATGGACCTGTCAGAGGGCATGTTGCGCGCGACGCGCCAGCGCAGTCGCTTCTGGCGACCGCTGCGTTGTGTGGCCGGTGACGCTGCGCGGCTGCCGCTGCGCGATGCCAGCGTGGACCTGGTGTTCAGCAGCCTCATGCTGCAGTGGTGTGATCCGCTCGATGCGGCGCTGGCCGAGATCGGCCGCATCCTGAAACCGGGCGGGTTGCTGCTCTTCAGCAGCTTCGGCCCCGATACGTTGCGTGAACTGCGCGAAGCCTGGGCTGCGGTGGACAATGCCGTGCACGTCAATGCCTTCGTCGACATGCATGACCTGGGCAGCGCGCTGCAACGTGGTGGCTTCAGCGAACCGGTGCTCGATGTCGATCGCCATGTGCTGCGTTATCCGGACGCGATGGCGCTGATGCGAGAGCTCAAGGCCATCGGCGCACACAACCTGAACGCCGGTCGACGCCGCGCCCTGACCGGTCGCGCTGCACTGGGCCGCATGGTTGCGACCTATGAAACACTGCGCGGGCCTGCCGGCCTGCCGGCCACCTATGAAGTGGTCTACGGCGCAGCCTGGGCGCCGCAGCCTCGAGAACGCCCCGTGCCGGTCGCCGCCGAAACGCGGCTGTCGCCCGAGCGGCTGCTGCAGTCGCTGCGGAAGGCGCGCCCATGATCGACGTCGACCACAGTGTCTTCGTCACCGGCACGGACACCGATGTCGGCAAGACCCATGTCGCGGTCTCGCTCATCCGGCAGCTGGCCGTCGCGGGCCACCGGGTGGCCGGGATGAAACCCGTTGCGGCCGGCGCCCTGGACACCTCCCATGGCCTGCGCAATGACGACGCGCTGGATCTCGCGGCCGCTGCGTCCGTCCGCCTGCCCTATGACGTCGTGAACCCCTGCTGCCTGCCGCGCGCCACCTCGCCACACCTTGCGGCCCGCGATGCGGGTCGGCCGATCGACATCCCGGCGCTGGTTGCGGCGTATGATCGCATTGCAGCATCCGCCGATATCGTCGTCGTCGAAGGCGCCGGTGGCTGGTACGTGCCGGTCGGCGAGCCCGACGTGCCCGGCAAGGCAGCGCCCACCATGGCAGATCTGGCCGTCGCCCTCGGCTTGCCAGTCCTGCTGGTCGTCGGGATCCGCCTGGGCTGTCTCAACCATGCCCTGCTGACCGCCGAGGCGATCCGTGCCAGTGGCCTCACCCTTGCTGGCTGGGTCGCCAACCGCATCGATCCGACCTTCGCGGACTACGACGACTACGTCGAATCCCTGGTCGCCCGGCTCCCGGCACCCTGTCTGGGCCGGTGCTAGGATCCGCCGGATGGAGCCGGACACCGCCCGCATCGCGCTTTCGCCGCACTGTTCGCTGACACCGCGGAGCGCCCTGCACTTCTTCCTGTTCGTCTGCAGTGGCTGTCTGGGTCTGGCCCTGTTCTTCACCCTGCGCGGCTTCTGGCCGGTGCTGCCTTTCGCGGGCCTGGAGATGCTCGGCCTGGGGCTGGGGCTCAAGTTGAGCCTCGACCGCAGACATCAGCTGCAAACCATTCTCATTACAGAGAATGAAGTCCGGGTCGAATATCGAAGGAAAGGCCGATCCGATGTACCGGTGGTGTTTCCGCGCCACTGGGCACGGGTTACAATTCTGCGGTCTTATGCCCCGTCGCGTCCGTCACGGCTCCTCATCGAGGCGTCCGGGCGGTCCTGCGAAGTGGGGCAGTTCCTGACAGAAGGGGAGAGACAGGGCGTTGCGCGGCAGCTGGGCCGGCTCATTGGCCGGACGGCGGAATCGCCGCCGCTTCGCAGCGTCTGAAGGTTCGTGTTCCGGGATTCACATCTTTAAGGTCATTCGATGCTTCGCAAACCAGGATCGCTCTCCGCCGTCGCGGCCTTCGTCGCGGCTCTTGCCGCTCCCGCCGCCCACGCCGAATGGGGCCTGAACATGACGCGCGGCGTCACGCAGATCTCGCGCGACGTTTATTCGCTGCACATGACCATCTTCTGGTGGTGCGTGGCCATTGCCGTCTTCGTGTTCGGCTGGATGGTCGTCTCGCTCGTGAAGTTCCGGAAGTCGAAGGGCGCCATCCCCGACACCGCGATGGTCCACAGCACCAAGGCCGAGATCATCTGGACGGTCATTCCGGTCGTCATCCTGGTCATCCTCGCCGTGCCGTCCGCGCGCACGCTGATCCAGATCGACGACTCGTCCAAGACGCAGCTCTCGATCAAGGTCACGGGCTTTCAGTGGAAGTGGCAGTACGACTACCTCGACAAGGGCGTGAGCTACTTCTCGACGCTCAAGCGTGACAGCGATGCCGCCCGCCAGATGAATTCGGGCATCGACGTGAACGGCGTCGACAACTACCTCCTGGACGTGGACAACCCGCTGGTCGTGCCGGTGGGCACGAAGGTGCGCGTCCTCATTACCGCACAGGACGTCATCCACGCCTGGTGGGTGCCGGCCTTCGCCGTCAAGAAGGACGCGATCCCGGGCTTCGTCAACGAGGCCTGGTTCGAAGTCGATGCGGACAAGACGGGGACCTACCGTGGCCAGTGCACCGAGCTCTGTGGCCGCGACCACGGCTTCATGCCGATCGTCGTCAAGGCCGTTTCGAAGGAAGACTTCGAAGCCTGGCTGAAGGCCAAGCAGGACGAACAGAAGCAGGCCAGCCTGCCGGCTCCGGCGACCGCGGGCTGACCCGCGGCCTCCGCAGCACCTCGACACGCAACAGTTTCAAGACCGAGAGATTTCCATGGGCAACGCACACTCCGCACACGCCGGGCACGACGATCACCACGGCGCTCCGAGCAGCATCTGGGCGCGCTGGGTCACGACGACCAACCACAAGGACATCGGCACGATGTACCTGGTGTTCGCCGGCGCCATGTTCCTGATCGGCGGCCTGATGGCGATGGTCATCCGCGCCGAGCTCTTCAAGCCGGGCCTGCAGTTCGTCGATCCGGCGTTCTTCAATTCGATGACGACGGTCCACGCGCTGGCCATGATCTTCGGCGGCATGATGCCGGCCTGGACGGGCCTCGCAAACTGGATGATCCCGATGCAGGTCGGCGCGCCGGACATGGCGCTGCCCCGCCTGAACAACTTCAGTTTCTGGATCCTGCCTTTCGCGTGGCTGATCCTCGTCGCCACGCTGTTCATGCCGGGCGGCGCGCCGGCCGGCGGCTGGACGCTCTACCCGCCGCTCGTGCTGCAGGGTGGTGACAGCCTGCCGATGGCGATCTTCGCGGTCCACCTGATGGGCGCCTCGTCGATCATGGGCGCCATCAACGTGATCGTGACGATCATGAACATGCGCGCGCCGGGCATGACGCTGCTGCGCATGCCGCTGTTCTGCTGGACCTGGCTGATCACGGCCTACCTGTTGATCCTCGTGATGCCGGTGCTCGCGGGCGCCGTCACGATGCTGCTGACCGATCACTTCTTCGGCACCAGCTTCTTCAACGCCGCCGGCGGCGGCGACCCGGTGATGTTCCAGCACATCTTCTGGTTCTTCGGCCACCCCGAGGTTTACATCCTGATCCTGCCGTCGTTCGGCGTCGTGTCGGAGATCCTGCCGACCTTCTCGCGCAAGCCGCTCTTCGGCTACGAGTCGATGGTGTACGCGACGGCTTCGATCGGCTTCCTGTCGTTCATCGTGTGGGCGCACCACATGTTCACGACGGGCATGCCGCTGGCCGGTGAACTGTTCTTCATGCTCACGACGATGCTGATCGCCGTGCCGACGGGCGTGAAGGTGTTCAACTGGTCGGCCACGATGTGGAAGGGCTCGATCAGCTTCGAGCCGCCCATGCTGTGGGCCGTGAGCTTCCTGTTCATGTTCACGATCGGCGGCTTCTCGGGCCTGATGCTTGCGATCGCCCCGGCCGACTTCCAGTACCACGACACCTACTTCGTCGTGGCCCACTTCCACTATGTGCTGGTCCCGGGCGCGCTCTTCGCGATCATCGGTGCCGTGTACTACTGGCTGCCGAAGTGGAGCGGCCACATGTACAACATGTCGCTGGCCAAGTGGCACTTCTGGCTGTCGACGATCTTCGTCAACGTGCTGTTCTTCCCGCAGCACTTCCTGGGTCTGGCCGGCATGCCGCGCCGCATCCCGGACTACTCGACGCAGTTCGCGGACTGGAACATGGTGTCGTCGATCGGCGCCTTTGGCTTCGCCCTGTCGCAGGTCCTGTTCCTCGTCCTGATCTGGAAGACGGTCAAGGGCGGCGCGAAGGCCACGGACCAGGTCTGGGAAGGTGCGCGCGGCCTGGAGTGGAATCTCCCGTCGCCGGCCCCGTACCACACCTGGGAGAAGGCCCCCGCCGAGGCGGCCATCATCCAGGCGAGCCCGACCGGCCATTGATCGATGTCTGACACGACGATGAACGGCTCGACCGAAGACAACCGTCGCAAGGCCGCGCGCAGCTCGGCCTTGTGGCTGGGTGGCTTTGTCCTGGCGCTGTATGTCGGCTACATCATCTGGTCCATCCACAAGGCCAAGGCCGGGTGATGGAGCAGGCTGGGCCGAAGTCGCCGCACCGCAGGCTCGCGCTCACCTTGAGCGCGATTGCCCTTGGTGCGTTCGCCTTCGGTTTCGCGCTGATCCCGTTCTATGACGTGCTGTGCACCTGGACCGGCGCGGGCGACAAGCGGGCCTTCCGCAAGACCGAGCAGGTCCTGGAGCGCCCCGACGACCAGCGCATGGTGACGGTGGAGTTCCTCGCGGAGCTGCCGACCGTCGGCAGCTGGCAGTTCAAGCCTGTCGTTCACAGCATTACGGTCCATCCGGGCCGGTTGTACGAGGCGAAGTTCGTCGCGCACAACCTGACCGGCCGCGACACCTGGGGCCAGGCGGTTCCGGAGATCGCACCGTCGAAGGTGGCGGCTTATTTCCGCAAGACGGAGTGCTTCTGCTTCACGCCGCAGCACTTCAAGCAGGACGAGCAGCGCGAGATGCCGGTGCGCTTCATCGTCGACCCGGCGTTGCCCACCAACGTCGACCGCATCACGCTTGCCTATACGTTTTACGACACCCAGGCGCCCTCGGCCAAACGCTAAGCATCTGACGACAGAGTGACCTCATGAGCACCAATTCCGACACGCACCACGACGCCAGCACCTACTACGTCCCGCACGGCAGCCAGTGGCCGATCCTGGGTTCGGTGGCGCTGTTCACCCTCATGACGGGTGTCATCAGCTACCTCAACGAGTGGGCCGGCGGCTGGGCCTTCATCCCCGGTGCGCTGCTGCTCGCCGTGATGTTCTTCGGCTGGTTCTCGACTGTGATCGGCGAGAACGAGAAGGGCATGTACAACCTCGACGTGGACAAGTCGTTCCGCATGGGAATGATGTGGTTCATCATTTCCGAGGTGATGTTCTTCGCCGCCTTCTTCGGCGCGCTCTTCTATGCGCGCGAGCTGTCAGTGCCCTGGATCGGTGGCGACGGCGTGAAGATCTTCACGAAGCTGCTGCTCTGGAATGACTACAGTCCGGCCTGGCCGACCAATGGCCCGGCGCGCGTCGGTGGCCACGCCGACGGCAGCTTCGAGACGATCCATGCCTTCGGCCTGCCGGCGATCAACACCGCGCTGCTGCTGACCTCGGGCGTCACGATCACGATCGCCCACCACGCGCTGCGTGCCGGCAACCGCAAGGTGCTCGGCACCTTCCTCGCCGCCACCTGGCTGCTGGGCTTCATCTTCGTGTATCTGCAGGCTACCGAATACCACGAGGCCTACACGGAACTGGGACTGAAGCTGTCGACCGGCATCTATGGTTCGACCTTCTTCATGCTGACCGGCTTCCACGGCCTGCACGTGACCATCGGCGCGATCATGCTGTTCGTGATCTGGGCGCGCTGCATGAAGGGCCACTTCACGGCGCAGCGTCACTTCGCCTTCGAAGCCGTTGCCTGGTATTGGCACTTCGTCGACGTCGTCTGGCTGATCTTGTTCGTCTTCGTCTACTGGATCTGACCGACGACATGGGCCCGGTCGCGCAGCGCGCGGCCGGTGCCCCCGGTTGGCGGGTTTCTTCCCGTCAACCGCCCAGGCCGTGCGGCTGGATCAAGCCGAAATACCAGGCCACGAACAGCAGCACGAAGAGCCCGAC
>CANGMU010000017.1 GCA_947454665.1 Pseudomonadota bacterium
GGCGCGCAGCGCTGAGCGCATCGACGCGGGCTGCCAGGCGATCCACGTCCTCGCGCAGGCGGTCGACATCGCGCAGGAAACCGTCGGATTCCGCGCGCGGCACGAGGTCGCGGCGTTCGTGTGCGAGGTATTCGGCCGCGTTGGTGACCGTGGTGCGCAGGCTGCTGCGCAGCCAGCCGACCGCAGCGCGCGCGACAAGGCCTATCTGGTGCGCCGGCACATCGCCCACCAGCCGCGAGAGTTCTTCTTCGAGGTCGGGATGCAGCAGGGCGCCCAGTTCCTGGAATCGCGCAGCGAGTTCCGCATCGCCTTCCAGCTGCACATCACCGCGACGGATCACGGACTGCGGATCGCTGCCCAGCATCGCCAGCAATGACAGCGGCGTGCCGCGGATCGTGGCATCGACGCCAGTCATCGCGCTGCCTGACGCATCACGCGAAAGGCGCAGCACGCGGCCCTCGGAGGCCAGCGTCCAGGCCCAGGGCGTGTGCGTGATGTCGACACGCAGGCAATGGCCTGCAAGCGAGGCGACGAGCTCCGCTGCGCGCGGCGAGGCCGCGACCTGACGGTTCAGCAGGGATTCGATGCGTGCGGTGAGCATGGGCGTGGCGGGCCTAGTAGCGCGAGCCGCGGTGCACGGCGACGATGCCACCGCTGAGGTTGTGATAGCTGCAGTCCTCCAGACCCGCCTCTCGCATCATGCCGAGCAGCGTTTCCTGGTCCGGATGCTTGCGGATCGATTCGGCGAGGTAGCGATAGCTGTCCTCGTCCTTCGCGACGTACTTGCCGATCAACGGCATCAGCTTGAAGGAATACGCGTCATAGATCGCGCGGAAGGTCGGGTTCACGACCTGCGAGAACTCCAGCACGATCAGCTGGCCACCGGGCTTGAGGACGCGCCGCATCGAACGCAGCGCGGCGGGCTTGTCCGTGACGTTGCGCAGCCCGAAGCCGATGGTCACGCAGTCGAAGCTGGCGTCCTTGAAGGGCAGGCATTCGGCATTGGCCTGCGCCACGCGCGTGTTGGCCACCAGGCCGTCGTTGAGCAGGCGGTCGCGTCCTTCAGCGAGCATGGCGGCGTTGATGTCCGTCAGCACGACGAGGCCGGCAGGACCCACCTGCGCGGCCATGCCAGCCGACAGGTCGCCGGTGCCGCCGGCGACGTCCAGCGCGGCCTGACCGGGGCGCAGGCGCGTGCAGGACAGCGTGAAACGCTTCCAGAGGCGGTGGGCGCCGCCGGACATGAGGTCGTTCATCAGGTCGTAGTTGCCCGCGACGGAATCGAACACGCCTCTGACGCGGCGCGCCTTGTCCTCCCAGGCGACCTTCTCGAAGCCGAAATCCGTCTCTTTGCGCGAATGCTGCTCGGTCACTGGGGACCCTGCCCGGGAGCGGTGGATGCAGCCGCTAGTTTATTGAATTCCACAGGGGGCCGGCGCATGATCGGCGGCAGGTGATCGGCCCTGTTGGGCATCACCGAGTGGGGGTCTTGTTGGAGATTAGGCCGGGCGGATGCCCGGCCTTTCTTTTTGGCGCTGCGATCAGGCCGTCCCGCCGGCCCCGGGCTGCTTCAGCAGTCGGTCCCGGTATGCCGCGAGCTTCGCTGGCATCTCCCGCCCCAGCTCATGCAGGTATTTCCAGGTGAACAGCCCGGAGTCATGCCCGTCGTCGAAAACGAGCTTCACCGCGTACTGCCCGACGGGCTCGACCCGCAGGATGCCGACGTTCTGTTTGCCGGTGACGAGGACCGCCTGGCCGGGCCCGTGGCCCTGGACCTCGGCGGAGGGGGAATGCACCCGCAGGTATTCGAAGGGCAGATCGAAGGCGCGGCCGTCGTCGAAGGCGACGTGCAGGAGCCGGGACCGGCTCCGGAGGGTGATCTGTACGGGTATCGGGTTCGTGGGGTCCATGGTTCCGGCGACTCTGGTAGACTCCGCCCCCCTTTTCAAGGTTTCCGGAGATTTGTCATGGGCAAGGGTGACCGCAGGACCCGTCGCGGCAAGATTTACGCCGGTTCGTTCGGCAAGTCGCGTCCGAAGGCCGGCCACAAGGCCGCTGCCGCACCGGCCGCTGCTTCGAAGAAGAAGTAAGCCGCTCGTGACCCGCTACGCACCGTAGCGGGCTCGTTTCACGCCGACGCGCTTCCCGACGTGTTCGACGCCTCCCCAGAGAGGGCGTTGGGCCGGGGAGACGTGCGTCCGCCTCAGTCTTCGAGGATCGCCACGGCCCGCGTCCAGCCGGCCGAGGCGCCCCGGATCTTGTGCGGGAAACAGCTGACCGTGAACCCGTGGGGTGGCAGGGCCTCGAGGTTGTGCAGCTTTTCCAGGTGGCAGTAGCCGATGTCCCGGCCTGCACGATGTCCTTCCCAGACGAGTGAGTAATCCCCGGTCTCGGCCACGCGCCGCGCCGTGTGGCTGAACGGCGCATCCCAGCTCCACGCGTCGGTGCCGGTCACGCGCACGCCGCGTGAGGTCAGGTACATGGTGGCTTCATAGCCCATGCCGCAGCCGATGTTCACGAAGTCCGGGTTGCCCACCGCGCCGCCCGCGGCGGTGTTCACCAGGACGATGTCGAGTGGCTGCAGGACGTGGCCTATCCGCGCGAGCTCGGCTTCCACTTCCGCGGCCGTGACCACATGCCCGTCCGGCAGGTGGCGGAAGTCCAGCTTCACGCCCGGCTGGAAGCACCACTCCAGCGGCACTTCGTCGATCGTGAGCGCCGGCTTGCCGCCGTCCTGCGTGGGATGGAAATGCCAGGGCGCGTCCAGGTGCGTGCCGTTGTGCGTCGTCAGCGTGACGGTCTCCGCCGCCGCGAAGCCTTCGCCGCCCGGCATGGCATCGGCCGTGAGCCCCGGGAAGAAGCGCTCGGCATCCGGCATCGTGTCCATGTGCGACTGGTAGGTGATCTTCGGCCGCATGAACGGCGGGTCGGTGATCACGTCGTTCTCGAGGAAGATCGACAGGTCGATGAATCGGCGCGGCATGGTGGTCCCTTTGCGTGTCTTATCGTGCAGACCCGCCGAGCGTGTCGGCGAACCAGTCGGCGATGTAATCCCGGCCGAAGCTCATGTTGTCGGCGCCGACGTGCTCGACGCCGCCTTCACGTGCGGTGAACAGCTTCAGTTCGCGTCGTGGCGAGTTCACCAGTTGTGCGTGGCTCTGATGGGCATAGTCGACACTGATCTGTCGGTCGCCGGCGCCATGCGTGACGAGGAAGGGCACGCGAATGCGTTCCATCACGCCGTTGAGGTGCATGTCCTTCGACTTCTCGAGGAAATCCGCCATGTCCGTGGCACCGAAGACCCAGTGCACATGCGACCAGTAGTGCGGCACAGGGTTCTCGCCTTCGCGGCGCAGGCGCTTCTGCTGCACTTCGGCCCAGTTGTGGTTGGCGCCCCAGGCCGCGCCGCTGGCAAAGCGCGGCTCGAAGGCCACCGCGCGCGGCGCGAAGTGTCCGCCCAGCGAGATGCCCGTCATGCCCAGCTGCGTGCCATCCACGTCCGCTTGCGCCTGCAGCCAGTCGACGGCGGGCGATGCCCAGCGTTCGCTGTAAGGCGTCGCGGGCAGGCCCTGCAGGCGCAGGGCTTCGCCGGTGCCGGGCTGGTCGACGCAGAGCGTGGAGATGCCGCGGCGAGCCAGCGCCTGCGGCAGGCCCGACCAGAACAGCAGCTCCTTGCAGCTGTCGAGCCCGTTGCAATACACGACTGTGGGTCGGGGGCCGCTGCCTTCGCCCGGCACGAACAGCGCGGGCATCGTGCCTTGCGGCAGCGGCACCTCCACGCGTCTCACGAGGCTGTGTTCGAGCTTCAGTGCCTGCTCGAAGCTGGCGCGTGCCCGCGCATAGGTGGCCTCGCGTGCAGCATGGCCGCGGCCCTGCATGCGTTCGGCGACGAAGAGATACAGCGCGGCGCGATGCAGCTTGGCGGATGCCGACAGGCCATGGCCGCGCGCTTCATCTTCCGCGGCCAGTTGCGCGAGCGTCTCGGCGCCGTTCATCCACGCGGCGAGGAAGTCGGCCGTGCCGACGTCTTCACCGCGCCCGGCGCGGTCGCGTACCGGCGCGCACATGTCGAGGATCTCGCCGATACGGCCGCCGCTTTCCAGCGCAATGGCGATCGACAGGTTCCAGACGTAGTTGGGGAAGTATTCGAACAGGGCCACGGCGTCAGTCTTCCACGGGCTGGAAGAGCCCGGCGTCAGGCTTCGGGTGCGGCATCGTGTGCGGGCCACCGGTACCGATGCCCCACTGGTCCATGACCTGCTTGTTCGGCACATGGACCGTCGCCACATGGCGGTCGTCATCCACGGTGTCCAGGTCCGCGGTGTATTCCACGGCAAAGCCGTTCGGCGTGACGAAATAGCTGAAGGTGTTGTTGCCGGCCGTGTGTCGGCCAGGTCCCCAGGAGATGTTCGTGCCCTGGTCACGAAGGCGCTGGATGCCACGCATCATCGAATCCACGCTCGGCACGTCATACGCGACATGGTTGAGGCAGGGCGGCCCCGGCAGGATCGCGATCCGGTGGTGCGCCGAATTGCAGCGCAGGAAGCACATGAAATCGCCGAGCCAGTCCGAGATGCGGAAGCCCAGCACATCCGTGAAGAAGCGCACCAGCGCCTGGTGGTCCGGCGAGTGCAGCACGATATGGCTGATGCGACGGGGCAGGGCATCCCAGTGGCCGAGTTCCCGCTGCGGCCCGCGGGCCACGTCGCAGGAGATCTCGAAGGGCAGGCCATCCGGGCTGAAGAAGCGGAAGCCATAGCCGCCGCCGGGCGACGTGAGCGCACGCGGACCGTGGATGAGGCGCGCGCCCGAGGCGGCGACCTGCTGCGCGAGGGCCTCCACATCGGCGGGGGTGGCTGCAGCGAGCGCAATGAGGTCGACGCGGTTGGCCGCGGCCTGCCGCAGCTTCACGACGAAAGGCTCATCGTGGCCGGGCGTGCGGAACCAGACCCGGCCGTCGGATGCGGCCGTTTCTTCAAGCCCCCAGGTCTCAGTGTAGAAAAGACGTTCGACTTCAAGATCCACGACGCCGTAGGCGACGTGGCGGATTTCACTGACTCGGCTGTGGGACATGGGTGCTCCGGTCGACAGGACGGACATCAGATGGGTTGGGCCACGACATCGAACATGGCCTTCGTGGTGGCGGCCTGGTCCACGCGCGGCCCGGTGCCCAGCTGGCTGCGGCACAACGACAGGGACGCTTCGACGATGAAGCGGCACCGCTCGTAACGGCGATCGCGATAGGCGGTGAACGCCGCTTCCGGCGTGGCCTGCTTGTCGATCTCGTCGGCGAGCACGAGGGCATCCTCGATGGCCATGCCCGCGCCCTGGCCGAGGTGCGGCGTCGTGGTGTGCACGGCATCGCCCAGCAGGACGACGCGGCCGTGATGCCAGGGGCCTTCGAGGAACAGCCAGTGCAGGGGGCGATAGACCACCTCGGCCGGATCGGTGATCTGGTCGCGCAAGGCGGCGATGCGCGGTGCGGCCTGCGCGAGCTTGGCACGCATGGCGGTGGCCAGTTCATCCGCCGCGTAGCGCGGGTTGCCCGGCTCGGGCGTCGTCACGAAGAGGTACATCAGATCGGTCGACAGCGGCACCAGCCCCATGCCGATGGGGCCCTCGTAGGCGTGCAGGCCCACGACATCCGCCGGGCGTGCAAAGTTGTGGCGCCAGACCGCCTGGCCGGTGAACTGCGGCGAAGGTGCATCCGGCAGGCACTGGCTGCGCGTGCGCGACTGCAGCCCGTCCGCGCCGACCACGAGGTCGAAGCGTTCGCTGCCGCCATCGGAGAACTGCACCGTCACGCCCGCGCCATCGTCCTGCAGCGCGGACGCCGTCAGCCCGAGGCGGATGGTGGCGCCGGCGGCTTTTGCGCGGCGACCCAGCAATTCATGCAGCGCGCGGCGACCGATGCCGAGGTTGGCGGGCAGACCCTCGACCAAGCGATGCGAGGGCACCTTCGCGACGCAACGGCCGTCAGGCAGATAGACCTCGACGTGCTCGAAGCCGAAGCCGGAGGCGAGGTAGTCATCGAGGATCCCGAGCTGTTGCGCGGCGCGCAGCACGTTGGCCTGCTGGATGATCCCGACGCCATACACCTGCCAGTCGGGATCCTTCTCGATGACGGTGACGTGGTGTCCTGCATTGCCCAGTGCGATGGCCGCGGACAGTCCGCCGATGCCGCCGCCCACGATCAGGATTTTTTGTGCCTGCATGTCCCTGCTTCCCCTAAATGCCGTGGCGCAGGGATACCACGTCGCCGCCGGCTGGAAAAACGAAAGCGTCGATGCCCGGCGATAGAAGCCGCTGATGGGTCAGGTCACCACGGCCGCATGGAGTTGCCCGATCAGCCAGCGCAAGGCGGGATCCTGGGCACGGGCGCGGTGGTATTGCACCCTTTCGCCCATCGCAGGCAGTTCGAAAGGCAGCGGCTGCCAGGCCAGCGGCAGCCGCGTGGCCAGCGTGCGCGCGAGCCGCTCGTGCATCACGGAGATCCGACTCGTGCCCAGCAGCAGGTCCGGCACTTGCGTGAACGAGGCCGCGCGGATCTCGATGCGACGTTCGCGCCGGCGTGCCAGCAGCTGGCTTTCCGCAAAGGAGCCGCGCTGGATGGCGCCGATGCCCACCACGACGTGACCGGCCGAATGGAATTCTTCCAGCGAGAGGGGGCGCGCCAGCAGCGGGTTGGCGGCGCAGCCGACGACGACGTGGCGTTCTTCGAACAGGAGCTCGCTCGGATGATCGGGCAGGCAGTGCTCCTGCGGCACGATCAGCAGGTCGAGGCTGCCTTGCTCGAGTCGCAGCAGCGGCGGCTTCCGAAGGTGGTTGCAGGTCCAGCTTCACGCCCGGCGCTTCTCGTTGCAGCGTGGCGACCAGCTGGGGCCCGAGCACGGTGACCAGGTAATCCGACAGGCAGAGGCTGAACCAGCGGTCGGCCGTTGCGGGATCGAAGCGGCGGGACTGCAGCAGCTTGCCGTCGATATCGGCCAGCACCGTCGCCAGCATCGGCTGCAATTCCAGGGCGCGGGGCGTGGCGATCATCCGCTTGCCGTGCTGCTGGAGCAGCGGGTCGTCGAAGTATTCCCGCAGTCGCGCCAGCGCGGCACTGACCGAGGGTTGGCTCAGATGAAGCCGCTCGGCAGCGCGCGAGACGCTGCATTCGGCCAGCAGCACATCCAGCGCCACCAGCAGGTTCAGGTCGAGACCCTTGAATCGCATGCTGCCTGACCTATCGACGCGGGCTGTCGAAGGGCATCGGAACTGATGATTTCACGCCTGGTATCCCCCGCGGCTCTAATGCGGCGATTATAGACAGCAGAGAAAGGGGGGCTTTGAAGCATGCGCGTGGCAACAATTCGGTCGGAAGGGCGTGATGGCCAGCTCGTGGTCGTCGCCCAGGATGGTTTGCATGCCGCGATCGCGCCGGTCGCGACGCTGCAGCAGGCCGTGGAGGACTGGGGGCAGTGGGCGCCCCGTCTGGCGGCCATCACCGACTTTCCCCTTCGGCTGGAACCGCAAAGCCTGTGCGCGCCCCTGCCGCGTGCCTGGCAGTGGCTGGATGGTTCGGCCTTCCCGAGCCATGGCGAGCTCATGGATCGTGCCTTCGGCCGTGCGAAGGCGACCGCGCGCGGCGTCCTGATGTACCAGGGGCTCTCGGACCACTTCCTCGCACCGCGGGCTGACGCGCCGTTCCCGGACGAGTCGCTCGGCATCGACTTCGAAGGTGAATTCGCGGTCGTCACGGACGAAGTGCCGATGGGTACCTCCGCTTCCGAGGCGGCAAAGCACATCTTGCTTGTCGTCCAGGTGAACGACTGGTCGCTGCGCTCGCTGGCGCGCGAGGAGATCGCAACGGGATTCGGCTTCGTGCAGGCCAAGCCCGCCTGCGCCATGGCGCCCTTCGCGGTGACGCCCGACGAGCTCGGTGGCGACTGGAAGGACTGTCGCGCGGGGCTCGACCTGCAGGTCGAGGTCAATGGCCGCTGGTTCGGCGCTCCGCGGGGCGATGCGATGGCCTATGGCTTCGACGTGCTCATCGCCCATGCCGCGCGCACGCGTCGCCTGCCGGCCGGCACAATCATCGGTTCCGGCACGGTGTCGAATGCCGATCACGAACGGGTCGGATCCACGTGCATCGCAGAAAGACGGAGCATCGAGATCATCGCCGGCGGCCAGCCCGTCACGGATTATTTGCGATTCGGCGATGTGGTGGGCATGCAGGCCACGACGACGACGGGTTATTCACCGTTCGGTCGCCTTGAACAGAAGGTCGTGCGGGCATGACGGATGACGTCGCTGCCCGGCCGCTGTGGCAGCCGTCGGAAGCCCGCACAGCGGCCTCGACGCTGACGGCCTTCGCGCAGCATCTGGCGTCCCGCGGCATGGGTCCGCAGCGCGTCAGTGCGGACAGGGCGGGCTATCAGGCCTTGCACGACTGGTCGGTCGCGCAGTCGGAACAGTTCTGGCCTGCTTTCCTCGAGTTCAGCGGGCTGTGCGTCGATCGGGGCGTTGAAGTCCTGGATACCGGCACGGGCTTTTCATCCGCCCGCTGGTTCGAGGATTCGCGGCTCAACTATGCCGAGAACCTGTTGCAGGGCGCTGAGGACGACGAAGTGCTCGTCGCCCGCGACGAGACCGGCGCGCGTCGCAGCTGGACGCGGGGCAAGCTGCGTGACGAAGTCCATCGCGTTGCGCAGGCGCTGACAGGCAGTGGAGTGGTGCCGGGAGATGTGGTCGCCGGGCTGCTGCCCAATGCGGGCGAGGCGGTGGTGGCGATGCTGGCTACGGCAGCGATCGGCGCAACCTGGACCTCGATGTCACCGGACTTCGGCGTCCGCGCCATCGTCGAACGGATCGGACAGGTCCGCGCGAAAGTGCTGTTTGCCACCACGGCCTGGCTTTATGCCGGCAAGCTCACGGTCATCACCGAAACACTCGAGGCCGTCATCGCGCAGGTCGACAGCCTGCAGACGCTGGTGCTGGTGGACGATGACGTCGCGCCGGCGATCCAGCGGACTGGGCTGCAGGTATTTGGCTGGGGCGAGTTCGTGGCAAGCGGGCAGGCTGCAGCACGGGAATTCACGCGCTTTCCCTTCACCCACCCCCTGTTCATCCTCTACAGCTCCGGCACGACCGGACTGCCGAAGGCGATCCTCCATGGTGCAGGCGGAAGCCTGCTGCAGCATGTGAAGGAACACCGCCTGCACGTCGACCTGCGTCCCGGCGACCGCGTGGCCTTCTTCACGACCTGCGGCTGGATGATGTGGAACTGGCTGGTCTCCGCGCTGGCCAGTGGCTGCACGGTCGTGCTGTACGACGGTTCACCGCTGCACCCGGGGCCGCAGAGCCTGTGGGAACTGGCCGAGTCCGAACGCCTGGCGATGCTGGGCGTCAGTCCGCGCTATCTCGCTGCGATCGAACGCAAGGGCTATCGGCCGCGTGATCATCATGCGCTGCAGGGTTTGCGCAGCCTGCTGTCGACGGGTGCGCCGCTGACTGCTGCGCAGTTCCGGTATGTGTACGACGCCATCGGCGGTGACCTGCATCTTGCTTCCATCAGCGGCGGCACGGACATCCTGTCCTGCTTCCTGCTCGGCGTGCCCTGGCTGCCCGTCGAGGCCGGCGAACTGCAGGCGGCCGGCCTCGGCATGGACGTGGCGATATTCAGCGACGAAGGCGCAGACCTGCTGGAACAGCGGGGCGAGCTCGTCTGCCGTCGGCCCTTTCCGTCGATGCCGCTCGGCTTCGTCAACGATCAAGGTGGCCTGCGGTTCCACCAGAGCTATTTCGCGCGCTTTCCCGGCGTCTGGCACCACGGCGACTATGCGATCCGCAAGGCGTCCGGTGCCTTCGTGATCGAAGGACGCTCCGACGCGGTGCTCAACCCTGGCGGAGTGCGCATCGGGACCGCCGAGCTCTATCGCGTGGTCGAGCAGTTCCCCGAGGTGCTGGAGTCGCTCGCGACAGCCATGAAGCGTGATGGCGACGAGCGGCTGCTGTTGTTCCTGCGGCTCGCGGACGGCGTCGTGCTTGATGTGGGCCTGGAACGCCGGATCCGTCAGACCATCGCGCAGGAGGCTTCGCGTCGCCATGTGCCCTGGCGGATCGTCGCGGCACCGGACCTGCCGCGCACCTACAACGGCAAGCTGGCGGAGACCGCCGTGCGCAAGATCATGGACGGATCCACCGTGGAGAACCGGGATGCGCTGGCCAATCCCGAGGTGCTCGACTGGTTCATCGGCTTCAGGGCCTCGCTGCCCGGCTGAGCCTGACTTCAGTCGCGCTTGCGACGCGCACGCGGGTGCGCATCGTCATAGATGCGCGCCAGATGCTGGAAATCCAGGTGCGTATAGACCTGCGTCGTGCTGATGTCGGCATGGCCGAGCAGTTCCTGCACGCCGCGCAGGTCGTGGCTGGATTCGAGCAGGTGCGTCGCGAAGGAATGGCGGAACAGGTGCGGGTGCACGCCGACCGGCAGCCCTTGCCGTCGCGCAGCCGCCGCCACGCGCAGCTGCACGGCGCGTGCACCGAGCCTGCGGCCGTTGCGGCCCACGAACAGCGCCTGCGTATCCGCTGATGCAAGACCCGCGCGCTCCGAGAGCCATCCCTGCAGTGCGACGAGCGCCTTCGAACCTACCGGCACGATGCGTGTCTTGTTGCCCTTGCCGAGGACGCGGACCGTGCGGTCGGCCAGGTCGAGCGAGGCAAGGTCCAGCGACACGAGTTCTGCCAGACGCAGGCCTGACGAATAAAACAGTTCCATGATCGCCAGGTCCCGCACGTCGAGCGGTTCTTCCGGCCGTACATCGAGCAGGCGCCCCATCTGGTCCGCATCGAGCGTCTGCGGCAAGCGTCGCTTGCTCTTGGGCGCGCGCACGTCGACGCCGGGGTTGTTCTTGGCGAGGCCTTCGCGGATCAGGAAGCGGTAGAAGCTGCGCACCGCGGAGAGCCGACGCTGCACGCTGCGCGGTGACAGACCGCCCGCGTGCGAGCGGGCCGCGAAACGCCGCAGGTGCTGGCCGTCGAGGTCCGCCCAGTCGGCCAGGCCCTCGCCGTCACACCAGGTCTCCAGCGCCGCGAGGTCCGCGGCATAGGCACTGGAGGTGTGGGCCGAAAGTCGCCGCTCCGTCGAGAGGTGCACGGCGAAGCGCTGCAATCCTTCGCGCGCCGTGGGGTTCATCGCCGTGCCTTGCTTCAGCCCCGCGTCAGCGCGTCGCCGACGAGGTCCGCCAGCCGGGACAGGAAATCCGTGCTGATGCCGGGGTTGAAGCGGTTGCGGTCCGGGCTACCGAGCGCGAGCAGTCCACAGGACGCGGGACTGCCGATCGGTACCAGCGCGACTGAACTGACGACGGCGCCTTCCGGGCCGAAGAGGTATTCGCGCTGCGAATCCCGCACCTGGCCGCAGCGCGGCTTGCCCGCCGCAAAGAGCGAATCGAAGCCGCCCATCTGGGCGTCCTTCACATCCATGCAGCTGACGAAACGGTTTGGCGTGATGCCCACGGCGCCCTTGCCGAACAGCACCAGCTTCGTGTGCGTGAGATCGAAGTCCTGTCGCAGGCTCTGTTCGAGGCGCATCACGGCGTCCTGCCGATCCATCGCGCCCAGCAGGCGGCGCGTCATGTCGTGGAATTTCACGACCAGCTGCTCGTTCGAGCGGGCAACGATCACCAACTCCGCGAGTTTCGTCTCCAGCGACTGGCTCTTCTCGCGCAGCATTTCCACCTGGCGCTCGACCAGCGACACGGCGCCGCCGCCGCGTGCATGGGGCAGACGCAGCGTGGACAGCAGCGCATCGTTGCGGACGAAGAAGTCCGGGCTCGCGCGCAGGTATTCGGCGATCGGCGCGTCCGCGGCAGCGAGGTCTTCGCCAGCGGCGGCAGGAGGCGTGGTCATGTAGGGCAGGACTCCGTCAGAGATCGATGTGGCCGCGGAACGATACTTCAGCAGGACCTTCGAGCCAAAGTGGCTGGCCTTCGCCAGGCCAGCGCACGGTGAGATCGCCGCCCGGCAGGCTCACGCGAACCACGTCCGCCAACAGGCCATCGCGCCGCCCGACGGCGACTGCGCCACAGGCACCGGTGCCGCAGGCCTGGGTTTCGCCGACGCCACGTTCGAAGACGCGCAGGCGGATGTGGTCCGGTGCGACGACCTGCATGAAGCCGACGTTCACGCGCCGCGCAAAGCGAGGGTGGCGTTCGAGTGGTGGGCCGAGCCTGGTCAAGGGTGCCGTGGCGACATCAGCCACGCGCAGCACCAGGTGCGGGTTACCCATCGACACGACACCGCCCTGCACGGGTTCTCCCTCCACGACGAGCGTGTAAGGAGGGCTGGCCTGGCCTTGCGTATCGAATTGCGAGGCGGCGGGCGAGAAGTCCGGCACGCCCATGTTCACGGCGACCTGGCCACCGCCCGGCACGCGTGCGTCGATGACCCCGCCGGGGCAGTCCATGCGCACGGCGCCATCCTGCGAGCGACCCTGTAACCGCAGGTAATCGGCGATGCAGCGGGCGCCGTTGCCGCACTGTTCGACCTCGAGGCCGTCGGCGTTGAAGATGCGGTAATAGGCTTCCGTGCCATCGCGACGCGGCGGCTCGATGATCAGAGCCTGGTCGAAGCCGATGCCGCGATGGCGGTCGGCCAGCATCCGCCACTGCGCCGGCGTGAGCGTGGCAGCCGCCGTCGCGGACTCGAACACGATGAAGTCGTTGCCGAGCCCGTGCATCTTGGTGAAGTCGATGCGCATCGCGATCGTCCTTACGCCGACGGGAACAGCCGTTCGGTCAGGCGGAACACGGACGAAATGTCCTCGTCGCCGTGGCCTTCCTCGACCAGCTGTGCGTAATCCTTGAGCAGCATCTCGACGACGGGCAGTTCGGCGCCGGCAGCCTCGGCCATGTCGCGGCAGATGCGCAGGTCCTTCGCATGCAGCGTTACGCGGAAGCCGGCCGGGAACGTGCCGCGCACCATGTTCGGCGCGCGGTTCACGAAGTACCAGCTGGAGCCAGCACCCTTGCCGAGCGTCTCGACGACCTGCGCGAGCGGCAGGCCCTGCGACCGCGCAAAGGACATCGCCTCGCCGATCGCGCGGATATAGCCCGCGCAGAGGATCTGGTTGGTGGCCTTGGCCGCCTGGCCTGCGCCCACGTCGCCGAAACGGGTGATCGTGGCGCCCATCGCCCCAAGGATCGGCTGCGCACGGGCAAAGTCGTCTTCGCTGCCGCCGACGAGAATCGCCAGCTTTGCGTCGCGTGCGCCCTCGACGCCGCCTGTCACGGGCGCATCGATGAAGCGGGCGCCCTTCGTGGCAAGCCGCGCTGCAGCTTCCTTGGCGGTACCACCACTGACGGTGGAGCAGTCGATGACGAGCAGGCCCGGGTGGGCGGCCGGCAGGATCTGGTCGATCACCTGCAGCACATCGGCATCCGCGGAGACGCAGAGCACCAGCGCCTCGCAGCGCTCGGCAAGGTCAGCGGGATCGGTGGCGGCGTGGACATCCAGTTCGCGGGCCAGGGTGATGGCCTTGTCCGCGCTGCGGTTCCAGACCCCTGCGAGGAGGCCGGCACGATGGAGGTTGCGGGCCATGTGGGCGCCCATTGCGCCCAGGCCAAGAAATCCGACGTTCATGAAGCGGCGTCTCCGGACGGAGTTATTTGCCGCAGTAGTATTCCATGTTCGCGCGGGCCGTCACACGCGCCGCGTCGATTTCCTCGTCGTTGAGGAAGATCTGCTCGCCCGTCGGGCCTGAGCGGTAAAGACGACGCGAATTGATTGTCTGCTGGTAGTTGTCCTGCGCTTCCTTGCACTTGCCGGCCTTCATGGCCGCCACGTCCTCGCGCACCTTGTCGACAGTCGGTGTCGCGCTGGTCGTGGGCTGGCGAGCGCCGACGGCCGCCTCGGCCTTGGCTTCGCCTTCGCCGCTGGGCTTCACGTACCGGGATGAACCGACCCGCTCGGCGCCGGGAACCGGCTGGTCCGAGTAGTGCCAGATTCCGGAAGCATCCTTCCAGCGAAAGATGTCACCGGCCTGCGCGGTGGCGGCAAGGAGGGCAACGGCGAGGAGGAGTGTATTTCGAAGCATGGGATTCTCCCTTCGAGTATCGCGTGTCGCGGCACCGCGGGGGGTGAACCATCTCACAGGGCGTAAAAAACCGGCAACCCCTAAACGGGTAGTGCCCCGGCGGCAGTGGCTGCCACCGGGGCACCGGGGATTGCGCCGTCAGTCGTAGGCGCGCTCGCCGTGCAGCGTGGTGTCGAGGCCTTCGCGCTCGACGTCTTCGCTGACCCGCAGGCCGATGGTGAGATCAACCAGCTTGTAGGCGACCAGGGAGACGATGCCCGACCAGACGATCGTGGTGCCGACGCCCCAGAGCTGCGCGATCACCTGGGCACCCATGTCGAAGTCACCGACCTTGTTCGCGACGTAGTCGTAGACACCGGCGCCGCCGAGGGCCGGATCCGCGAACACGCCCGTCAGGACCGCGCCGAGGATGCCGCCGACGCAGTGGACGCCGAAGACGTCGAGTGAGTCGTCATAGCCGAACAGGGTCTTGAGCTTCGACACCGCGACGAGGCAGAGCACGCCGGCGATGAGGCCGAGGACGATCGCACCCATCGGGCCGACGAAGCCGCAGGCCGGGGTGATGGCCACGAGGCCAGCCACCGCACCAGAGGCGGCGCCGAGCATCGTCGGCGTGCCGCGGGAGATCCATTCCGCGAACATCCAGGACAGCGCAGCGGCGGCCGTGGCGAGCAGCGTGTTGGCGAACACCATGCCGGCGAAACCGTTGGCTTCCAGGTTGGAGCCGACGTTGAAGCCGAACCAGCCGACCCACAGCAGCGAGGCGCCGATCATCATGAACGGTAGGTTGTGCGGCGGCATGGCGACCTTGCCATAGCCCGTGCGCTTGCCGATCAGGAGGCAGCCCACGAGACCCGCGATGCCGGCGTTGATGTGCACCACCGTGCCGCCCGCGAAGTCCAGCGCGCCCTTCTGGAAGAGGAAGCCCGCCGTGGCCGTCGCCGCTGCGCCCGCATCGGCGCTGGTGTAGGCGTCAGGACCCGCCCAGAACCAGACCATGTGCGCGATCGGCAAGTAGGAGAAGCTGAACCACAACACCATGAAGACCAGCATGGCCGAGAACTTCATGCGCTCGGCGAATGCACCGACGATCAGGCAGGGCGTGATCGCCGCGAAGGTCGCCTGGAAGACGAAGTACGCAAGTTCGGGGATGACCACGCCCTTGCTGAAGGTGGCGGCGATGGAATCACCGGTCATGCCTTGCATGAACAGACGGTCGAGGCCACCGAGGAAATCACTGCCCTGCGTGAAGGCGAGGCTGTAACCATAGATGGCCCACAGCAGGCACATCAGGCTGAACACGACGAAGACCTGCATCAGTACCGACAGCACGTTCTTGCTGCGGACGAGGCCGCCATAGAAGAGTGCGAGGCCGGGGATCGTCATCATGATCACCAGCACGGTGGAGATGAGGACCCATGCGGTATCGCCCTTGTTGGGCACCGGTGGCGCCGCGTCAGCGGCGGAAGCCACGACAGGTGCCAGGGCACCCAGCGTGAGCAGTGCGGCCCGCGACCACCGCGGGACACTTGTTGAGGCGAGATCAATGCGCATGTGCGACTCCCAGCTTCTCGATTAAGTTGCCGCGGTCCCGGTCTCGCCGGTGCGGATACGAAAGGCCTGTTCCAGATTTCCGATGAAGATCTTTCCGTCACCGATCCGGCCCGTGCGGGATACGTTGGCGATCGCTTCGATGACCGGCTCGGCGATGCTGTCTTCGACAGCGATCTCGATCCGGATCCGTGGCCCGAACCCCGTTTCCTGAACCTCGGTGACGGTCACGCCCTGTACCCCAAGCTGCGCGATCACCTTGCGGAGATCGTCCAGCTTGAAAGGCCTTACTACGGCCGTGATCATCTTCATGAGGCTCATATCGCGGAGAACGCGCCTCTTAGCGACGTTGCCGAATACCCTCCGGTACGCTTGAATCTCAAGCGGATCGGTACCCGAGGTCAGTAGTGCAGAATCCGTGCCATGGCCTGTTCGGTGCGCAAGCCCCGGAATACGCGGGGCACGCCCGCGCAGCGCACCCTTTGTGACCGACGGTTCCAACGATACGCACCAAAGCGGTGCTGACAGGCCCTGAAGGAGACTCTCATGGATCATCAGAAGATCGAAGACCTCGCCCGGCGCCTGTTCGAGAGCATCCCGCCGTCCCTGCGCGCCGCCCAGCACGACCTGGAAACGAACTTCCGCAGTGTGCTGCGCTCGACACTCTCGCGCCTCGACCTCACCTCGCGCGAGGAATTCGACGCGCAGACGCGCGTGCTGGCCCGCACGCGGGAGCTCGTCGAACAGCTGGAAACGCGCGTCGCGGAGCTCGAGTCCCAGCTCAAGGGCCAGCGCTGACACCGGTCGATTGACCGTGCCTCGCCGGCAGGACGCCGGCGCTTCGATCCGTCCCAGGGAGGGGCGTTCATGGGCATTGCACAGGTCTTGA
Organism: Pseudomonadota bacterium; assembly: GCA_947454665.1. Lineage (GTDB taxonomy): Bacteria > Pseudomonadota > Gammaproteobacteria > Steroidobacterales > Steroidobacteraceae > ZC4RG30. Next base: position 16,521 of record CANGMU010000017.1, read on the forward strand.
GCCGCGCCCAGGTGGGGCTCGCGGCACCCCCGGTCCGGGTCGAGGTGCATCTGGGCAACGGCCTGCCCGGTTTCAGCATCGTCGGGCTGCCGGCGCCCGTGGTGCGTGAAAGCAAAGAGCGCGTGCGCGCTGCGCTGGCACAGTGCGGCTTCGACTGGCCGGCCGGTCGCATCACGGTGAACCTCGCGCCGGCCGACCTCCCGAAAGAGGGAGGTCGCTTCGACCTCGCCATTGCCGTGGGCATCCTCGTCGCATCCGGCCAATTGCGGCCCAAGCCCGCCCTTGAAGGCAGCGAGCTCTATGGCGAGCTCGCGCTCGACGGCGAGTTGAAGCCCGTCCCCGGTCTGCTGCTCGCTGCCCTGCATGGCGGTCGCTCCGGTCATCGCCTGGTCGTGCCGGTCGGCAACGCGGCCGAGGCCAGGCTGGCCGGCTGCGACGGCTTCCTGTCCGTTGGCACCCTGGCCGAAGCCTGCGCCTGCCTGGCCGGTGTCCCGCGGGACAAGGCGGCATCCGGGGCCGGCACAGATCAGGACGCGGCCCCCGCAGGGCCCGTCGGACCTGCGCAGCCGGATCTGGTGGATGTGCGGGGTCAGCACCAGGCCGTGCGCGCGCTGGTCATCGCGGCCATCGGGGGGCATTCGATGCTGCTCACCGGCCCGCCCGGTGCGGGCAAGAGCATGCTGGCGCAGCGTCTGCCGGGCCTGCTGCCTTCGCTGTCCCATGACGAGGCACTGGAAGTTGCGGCGATCGATGCCATCGCGCAGCGCCGCCCCGGCGTGCAGGGCTGGGGTCGGCGCCCGTTCCGCGCGCCGCACCACACGGCCTCGGCCCACGCGATCGTCGGCGGCGGCCGCGACGTGCGGCCCGGCGAGGTCAGTCTCGCGCACCGGGGCGTGCTCTTCCTCGACGAGCTGCCCGAGTTCGACCGGCGCGTGCTCGAAGCGCTGCGGGAGCCGCTCGAAACGGGGAGCGTCAGTGTGTCACGCGCCTCGGTGCGGGCGGACTATCCCGCCGACTTCCAGTTCATCGCGGCGATGAACCCTTGTCCCTGTGGCTATCACGGGGATCCCTCCAGGCGCTGCCAGTGTTCCGAAGGGGAAGTCCGTCGCTACCGGGGCCGTCTGTCGGGCCCCTTGCTGGACCGGCTCGATATCCAGCTGTCGGTGCAGCGCGTGGCGGCCTCTGCGCTGCTCGCCAAGGCTGCCGCGGGCAAGCAGGCCTGGACGACGGCCGAAGCGGCGCGCTGCGTCGCCCGGGCGCGGGATCGACAGCACGCCCGGCAGGGCTGCCTCAACGCGCGGGCGGATGCGAACAGACTGCTGGATGCGGTCGATGTCGAGGCGCGTGAGCTGCTGGCGCTGGCGACGGAGCGGATGCTGCTGTCGGCGCGGGCGAGCCATCGGGTGTTGAGGGTGGCCCGCAGCATTGCGGACCTGGACGACAGCCCGAACGTGACGGCCGTCAATCTGGGCGAGGCACTGACCCTGCGCGAATCCGCCTGAGGATCAGGGGACGCGGGCGGGAAGGCCGCGCGTCCCTTGGGGCTGCTTTAAAGAGCCACCATGTGGTCGACGGCTTGCTTCACGAGCTCGTCCGTGAGGTCCGGCCGTCCGCCCTTGGCCGGCATGACGCCCGCCTTGCCGCTGAAGCCGGCGATGGCGTGCTTGTAGAGGGTCTCCTTGCCCTGCGCGACGCGGGGCCCCCAGGCTGCCTTGTCGCCCGCCTTCGGGGCGCCAGCGAGGCCGACCGCGTGGCAGGTCTTGCAGACCGCCTCGTAGGTCGCTGCGCCATCGGCCGGCAGCGCGACGGCCAGGACCGGACCGGCGGCAGCCGACGGCTTGATCTCGAGACCGGTGTTGTCCTGACCGGCGACGGCGACCTTCACGGGTGCCTGCGTGTGGGCCCGGACGCTGTCCAGGTATTTTTCTTCGACCTGGACGCGGGCGAGCTGCTCGACCTTGCCGACATGGCGGGCATAGGCGAACACGCAGATCGCGAAGGCGACCAGGATGCCGAGGACGATGCTGAAGATGTTGAAAAAGTGGGTGTCTTGCTTGCTCACGGATCGATCCTGAACGAATGGGGGCTGGTCGCGGACGCGCAAGTATAGCGGCTTCACCCGGCCTCGGGACCACCGCTGGCAGCTAGGCACAATCCGGGGGGCACGGGAGTGAAATAGGAACAAAATGGTGCGAGTGATCGGCGTAGGGTGTTAATCGGCCCTTCGCTTGTCGGTTCCTTGCCACTTGGGAGACGCATGAATACAAC
>CANGMU010000018.1 GCA_947454665.1 Pseudomonadota bacterium
GGCTGCGCGCATCGAGGCGAGCCATGGCCTGCCCGAGTCGCGAAGACAGATCGCCTTCCCACTCTTCCGCTTCAGCCGACACGGCAGGGTCCGAGTCCGGCGCGGGCAGGTACTGCGCCGGGCCGTAGCTGTCGTCCTCGTCCGACTCCGGCGTCGGGTCGAAGGAGACATCACGCGCCGACAGGCGCTGTTCCATCTCCGTCACTTCCGCCGGCGTCACGCCCAGGTCGCGGGCCACGGCCTGCGTTTCCTCGTGCGTCAGCCAGGAGAGGTTCTTCTTCATGCCACGCAGGTTGAAGAACAGCTTGCGCTGCGCCTTGGTGGTGGCGACCTTCACGAGGCGCCAGTTGCGCAGCACGTAATCGTGGATCTCGGCGCGGATCCAGTGCACCGCGAAGGACACGAGGCGCACGCCCTGCGTCGGGTCGAAGCGCTTCACGGCCTTCATCAGGCCCACGTTGCCTTCCTGCACCAGGTCGCCCATCGGCAGGCCATAGCCCGCGTAGCCACGGGCAATGTGCAGCACGAAGCGCAGGTGGGACATGACAAGCGTGCGCGCGGCGCCCAGATCCTGGTCGCTGCGGTATCGCGTGGCCAGATCCTGTTCGGCTTCGCGGGTGAGCACGGGAATACGGCTCACGCGCTCGGCGTAAGCCTCGAAGCTGCCCAGCGGGCCGGTCAGCATCAGGTCGTGGCTGGCGGCGGGAAGACTCAGCGTAGCGCTCATGGTCTCTCTCCAATCCGGTTTCGATTGGCGCCATTTTAGCACTCAGGTGGGCCGAGTGCTAAGTGCGCTGGACCGCTTAGACGCGCGGCTCGATCCGCGCCAGATGACGCGCTGCGGAAACGAAGGCTCCGAGCCACCCCAGGCCGGCGCCCGCCGCCAGCAGCAGGCCCAGTTGACCCAGGGAAGGGGTGGCGATGCGGAATTCGCTGCCGTAGGACTGGGCGAGCGTTGACACCGGCCCGGCCAGCAGGAAGCAGCCGACCAGCACCAGCAGGCTGGCCAGCGCCGCGCCCAGGGCGCCATAGAGCGCCCCCATGTACAGGAAGGGCCGGCGGACGAAGGCATTGCTGCCGCCGACCAGTTTCGTGATCTCGATCTCCGCGCGTCGGTTCAGGATCTCCAGCCGCACGGTATTGCTGATCACCGCGACAACGCCGGCGCCCAGCAGGACCGCCGTGCCCGCCAGGATGCGGCGGGCCAGGTCGAGGAGCGCGTTCAGGCGCTGGATCCAGTCCGTGTCGACCTGGATGATCTCGGCGTCTGGCCAGTCCGACAGCCGGGCCTTCAGGGCCGTGATGTCGTCCGCACTGCGCGAGTCGGGCGTCGGCTGCACGACCAGCACATGCGGCAGCGGATTGTCCGGCAGCGCGCCCAGCGCCTCGCCGAAGCCGCTGCCCTGTCGGAACTGCTCGAGCCCCTCGTCCGCCGTGATGAGCTTTACCTGCGCGATGCCGACCTGGTCTTTCAGTTCGGTCGCATGCTGTTTCACGGCGTCCAGCGTCGTGCCGCGCTTGAAGTAGACGGTCACGTCCACGGCGCTGGCGAAGTTGCCGCTGGCCGCGCGCACGCCGCTCACGAGCAGGCTGAGCGCAGCCGGCAGGGTGAGTGCGATGGCGATGACCAGCACGGTGAACGCGGTGCCGAAGGGCGCGCGCGCCAGGCGGCCGGCGGCGAAGAGCAGGGCCTGCAGGTGGCGACCGAGCCAGGCGCTCATGCGATCCGCCCGCTGGCAATGTGGATTTCGCGCAGGCCGGATTCCTCCACGAGTCGCTGGTCGTGCGTGGCGACGACGACGGCGACGCCGGCCTCGCTGAAGCGACGGAAGAGCTGCATCACATCGCGCGAGAGCTGTGGATCGAGATTGCCCGTGGGTTCGTCTGCGATGAGAAGCGGGGGGCGGGCGATGATCGCGCGCGCGATGCCGACGCGCTGTTGCTCGCCCACGGAAAGTTCCGGCGGCAGGGCCGCGATGCGATCGAGCAGACCCACCTGGTCCAGTGCCGCGCGCACGCGTTTGTCGATGTCACGCATCGGCACATGCGCGACGACCAGCGGCAGCGCCACGTTGTCGTAGACGCTGCGTTCCGGCAGCAGCATGTGGTCCTGGAAGACCATGCCGAGCTGGCGCCGGAAGGCGGGCACCTGCCTCGCGGGCAGCTTGGCGGTGTCCTTGCCGTTCACCGTGACCTGGCCACGGGTCGGCCTTTCGAGCAGGGCGATGAGGCGCAGGATCGTGCTCTTGCCCGCGCCGGAGCGGCCGGTCAGGAACACCATCTCGCCGGCGCGCACGTCGAAGCTGACGCCTGCGATGGCCTCGCGGCCGTTCGGGTAGCGCTTGCCGACCTGCTCGAAACGGATCATGCGTCCCCGTCCTTGCGGTGGCTGCCGTCGCCGATCAGCACGCCGGCAAAGCCCTCGGCATCGAATTCGCCGAAGTCCTCGGCCTGTTCGCCGATGCCGATGAAGCGGATCGGCAGGCCCAGCTGCTTGGCGATGGCGACGACGATGCCGCCGCGCGCCGTGCCGTCGAGCTTCGTCAGCACGAGGCCGGTCACGCCGACCGCGGCCTTGAATTCCTTCGCCTGCGCGAGCGCGTTCTGGCCCTGGTTCGCGTCCAGCACCAGCAGCACTTCATGCGGCGCCGTCGGGTCCACGCGCTGGATCACGCGCTTGACCTTCTTGAGCTCCTCCATGAGGTGCGACTGGCTGTGCAGGCGGCCCGCGGTATCCGCGAGCATCACGTCCATGCCACGTGCCTGGGCGGCCTTCAGGGCATCGAAGACGACGGCGCCCGGGTCCGCGCCCGATTCCTGCTGCACGATCACCGCGCCGCTGCGCTGGGCCCAGATGTCGAGCTGCTCGCTGGCGGCTGCGCGGAAGGTGTCGCCCGCGGCGAGCATCACCTTGTGGCCCTCGCGCGAAAGGCGCGTGGCGAGCTTGCCGATGGAGGTCGTCTTGCCCGAGCCGTTCACGCCCACGACCATCACGACGTAAGGCTTGTGCGCGCGGTCGATGGCCAGCGGTTTCGCGCAGGGGGCGAGGATCTTTGCGAGGTCGTCGCGCAGCGCGTTGAGCAGCGCATCCACGTCGCTCAGTTCATGGCGCGCCACGCGCGCCCGCAAGTCTTCGAGGATCTGCGCCGTGGCCTCGGCGCCGACGTCGGCGGTGATGAGCCGCATCTCCAGGTCGTCGAGCAGCTCGGCATCGATCTTGCGACCGCTGAACAGGCTGCGCAGTTCGTCCGACAGCTTCGTGGTGCTGCGGACGAGGCGGGCCTTCAGGCGGCCGAAGAAACCGGGGCTGTCGGACATCGGGCGGGAACTCGGGGAGGTGGGGCGGGCCTGTATTGTAATAGGCTTGCGCGATGAAATCGGGCAAGCAGGGCGGCACGCGCGAATTGCGCATCATCGGCGGCACGAACCGGGGCAGGAAACTGCGGTTTCCGGAGGGCGTGGCGATCCGACCGACGCCGGACCGGGTCCGCGAGACGCTCTTCAACTGGCTGCAGCCGATGATCCACGGCGCACGCTGCCTGGATCTTTTCGCCGGCAGCGGTGCGCTGGGGCTCGAGGCGCTCTCCCGCGGCGCCTCGCGTGCGGTCTTCGTCGATGCGAACCGCGAGGCCCTGGCCGCCATCCGCGCCACCGCGGACCAGTTCGACGCGCAGGGCGCCGAGTGCGTGCAGGCTGACGCGCTGGCCTTCCTGAAGTCGCCTGGTGGTCCCTTTGACGTCGTGTTCCTCGATCCACCCTTCGACACCGGCCTGCTCGAAGGCGCGATGAAGCGGCTGGCGAACTCCGGCTGCCTGGCTGAAAACGCCTATATCTATGTCGAGTTGCCCCGTACGAGCACGCTGCCTGCCTTGCCTGCCGGCTGGCATCCACACCGCGACGGGAAAGCGGGAGAGGTCGGGTATCATCTTTTCCGTCACCAATCCGCGAGCCTGACATGACGCGCAAGGCCGTCTATCCCGGCACCTTCGATCCGATCACCAACGGCCACACGGACCTGGTTCGTCGCGCCGCGGGTGTCTTCGATCACGTGGTCGTCGCCATCGCGGCCAACCCCGGCAAGACGCCGATGTTCACGCTGGAAGAGCGCGTGGACCTTGCGACCCGAGTGCTGGCCGGCATCCCCAACGTCGAGGTCTGCGGTTACACGGGGCTCACGGTCGACTTCGCGCGTGCCCGTGGCTGCACGGTCGTCGTGCGCGGCCTGCGTGCCGTGTCGGACTTCGAGTTCGAATTCCAGCTGGCGAACATGTCGCGTCACCTGTGCCCCGAGCTGGAATCCGTGTTCCTGACGCCCAAGGAACAGTTCACCTTCATTTCCTCAACGCTGATCCGCGAGATCGCGCTGTACGGCGGACCGGTGGACGAATTCGTCGATCCGCTCGTCGCGGTCGAGCTGCGCAAGAAGAAACGCCCATGATCCTGATGAACCTGCCGTCCGCGCGTCGCCCCGTGCTGCGCGCCTTGGTCCTCCTGTCGGTGTGTGCGCCGCTGGCGCTGCAGCCGCTGTGCGCGGCGGATGCCGTGCCGGGCAAGGCCGCGATCGCGAGCGCGCATCCGCTGGCGACGGCTGCGGGCCTGGAGGTGCTGCGCAAGGGCGGCAATGCCTTCGATGCGGCTGTGGCTGTCAGCGCCGCGCTGGCTGTCGTCGAGCCAAGCGGTTCGGGCCTGTCGGGCGGCGGACTCTTCCTGCTGCACAAGGCGGCCGATGGCCGCAACGTCATCATCGACGCACGTGAAGTGGCCCCGAAGGCCGCGACGCGCGACATGTATCTCGATGCCAAGGGCGAGCCGATCCGCGGTGCGTCGACCAACACGGCGCTCGCCGCGGGCGTGCCGGGTGAACCGGCTGGCCTCGCGCTGTTGCAGTCCAAGTACGGTCGCCTGGCGGCCAAGGACAGCCTCGCCCCCGCGATCCGTCTCGCGAAGGACGGATTCGAACTCTATCCGCGCCTGCAGGCGGGCCTGTCGTTCAAGAAAGCGCAGATCGCGAAGGTGCCCGAGGGCGCGAAGATCTTCCTCGATGCCAAGGGCGAGGCGCTGCCGGTCGGCACGCGCCTGAAGCAGCCGCAGCTCGCGCGCACGTTGCAGACCCTGTCCGACGAAGGCTTCGCCGCCTTTTACACCGGCAAGCTGTCACAGCAGCTCGTGAAGGGCATCCGCGAGATCGGCGGCATCTGGACCGCCGAAGACCTCGCTGGCTATCGCGCGATCGAGCGCGAGCCGATCGTGGGCCACTATCGAGGCGTCACGCTCATTTCAGCGCCGCCACCGTCGTCGGGCGGCATTGCGCTGGTCGAGGCGCTGAACGTGCTGGAAGGCTTTGACCTTGCGAAGCTCGATGCCACGACGCGTCGCCATGTGATCGTCGAAGCAATGCGTCGTGCCGCGCGCGATCGCGCCGTGTACCTGGGTGATTCTGCCTTCACCGACGTGCCGACTGCGCTGCTCACCGACAAGACCTATGCCGCGGGCCTTCGCACGTCGATCCGCCTCGACAAGGCCACGCCAAGCAGCATGCTCGCCGATGCGCCCGAATCGCGCAGCGGCCCGAACACGACGCACTTCTCGATCGTGGATGCCGAAGGCAACCGCGTGGCAGGCACGATCACGTTGAACGCCGGCTTCGGAACCGGCCTCGTGATCCCGGGCACCGGGCTCCTGCTCAACAACCAGATGGACGACTTCTCCATCAAGCCTGGTGTGCCGAACATCTATGGCCTGGTCGGTGCCGCGGCGAACGAGATCGCGCCAGGCAAGCGCATGCTGTCGTCGGTTACGCCGACTTTCGTCGAAGGCCCGCGCGGCTTCATGGTGGTTGGCTCGCCCGGTGGCAGCGTCATCACCGGCGCCGTGCTGCTGGCGACGTTGAACTGGATCGACGGAAAGAACGCGCAGGAGATCGTGGCTGCGCCGCGCATCCATCATCAGTACCAACCCGACCAACTGATGTACGAAGAGGCGGCACTCGACGCGGCCGGTGTCGAAGCCTTGCAGAAGCTGGGTCACCAGCTGCGCAAGCGCGAGACCTGGGGCAACCTGCAGGTGGTGACGTATGACGCCGCGACCGGTGCGCTCAACGCGGCGTCGGACCCGCGGGGCGTCGGCACCGCGGGCCTGTACTGACCGTCTCTACAGGCCGGGTTTCCCGCGAGTCCACTCCGCAGTTACCCTGATGCCGCCAGCGCGTCGGTGAAGCGACAGTATCAGGATGCGGAAGATGACCCAGTCAGCGGTGTGGTGGAAGGTGGCGGTGTTGTTCGCGGCCGGGGCCGTGCAGGCCGCTGGCGGCATGGCAGCGCCATCGACGTCGGCACAGGACGCGGCGCTGCTGCAGGCGGCCTACGAAGGTGACGCCGACCGCGTGACCCGCTTGCTGCAGGCCGGTGCGAACCCTCGTTTCGCCAATGCCTTCGGCGCTTCGCCGATGGGTGAGGCGGCAAGGCGCGGAGATGCGGCCGTGCTGCAGCGCCTGCTCAAGGCCGGCGCGGATCCTGAGTCCAAGAATCCTGAAGGCCAGACGGCGCTGATGTCCGTTGCTCGTACGGGCAATATCGACGCGGCGACGGTCCTGCTTTCCCACGGCGCAAAGATCGATGCGCGTGAAGCCTGGGGTGGGCAGACGGCGCTCATCTGGGCCGCGGCACAAGGGCAGTCCGAGATGGTCCGCTTCCTGATTTCAAAGGGCGCGGATGTGAACGCCCGTGCCACCGTGCGCGAATGGGCTCGCCGCATTACGGCGGAGGGCCGTCCGAAGGACATGAATCGCGGTGGCCTCACGTCACTGCTCTATGCCGCACGCGAAGGTCACGAAGACAGCATCAAGGCGCTTGTCGCCGGCAAGGCCGACCTCAACCTGGCTGATCCGGACGGCATGACGCCGCTGGTGCTGGCGCTGATGAACGGCCATTGGAACAGCGCACGGCTGCTGATCGAATCCGGCGCCGACGTGAACCAATGGGACCTCTATGGCCAGTCGCCGCTGTATGTCGCCGTCGATATCAAGACGATCGAGTCCGGCGGTCGCATCGAGCTGCCGACCTACGACCGGAACACGCCAGATGACATCGTCACACTGCTGCTCGACAAGGGCGCCAATCCGAACCTGCAGTTGAAGCTGCGTCCGCCCTTCCGCAACGTGCCGCAGGACCGCCTGGCCGACCCGATGCTCACCACCGGCGCCACGCCGCTGCTGCGCGCCGCGAAGGCTGGCGATGCGGCGTCGGTGAAGCAGTTGCTGGACCATGGCGCGCTCGTCGATCTGCCCAACGTCCTGGGCCACACGCCGCTGATGGCGGCAGCCGGCTCGGGCCGCGGCAACGTGCCGACGCGTGGTCGTTCGAAGACCGAGGCGCAGGCGCTGGAAACCATCAAGCTGTTGAAGGCGGCTGGTGCGAATCCGAACGCGCGTGCGGTTGATGGCGACACGGCCGTGCATGGCGCTGCCATCAAGGGCTGGAACGAGGTCGTCAGGCTGCTGGCCAGCTATGGCGTGAACCTCGACATCGCGGACAAGGACGGCATGACGCCGATCGACTATGCGCTGGCGCGTTATCCGGCGACCTATCTCGAGGCCAAGCCGCCGGCCCGCGAAGCGACGGCTGTGTTGCTGCGCGAACTCGGCGCGAAGAAAGAAACGCCGAACCCGCCGAAGTGGCCGCCGGTCGGCGTGCCGCAATCCACGGCGCAGGTGCCCAAGCTCACGGACTGACGGGCTTCGAGCCTGCCCGCAGGCCCGCAATCGCCAGGCTGATCAGTTCATCGCGCAGGGGTTCGTCGCGTCCGTCGACCTCATTGCCCCGCAAGGGGAACAGCCCCATCGCGTGCGCCCGGAGGCGCAACTCGTCCGCTGCGCCCGCGAGCAGCTGCAGTCGCAGCTGCAGGGCATCGCGCGACAGGTGCGGCAACAAGGCCAGCAGCGGTTCCTGCGATTCCTCCACGCTGCGGTTGATCCGCGCCACCACGTGCTGGCGCAGACCCGGATCCAGCTGCGGCATCAAGGTGCGGATCACCGTTCGCGCCGGGCCGGCGTGCCAGATGGCCTGCGTACGCCACAAGGGTTCGAGGTATGCCGCCACCAGGGCTTCCAGGCGCGCGGCCTTGCCGCGGACCTTCAGGGCCTCCTTCACCCGCGACTCCCGCGCATCGCAGACCGTGTCGACATTGAGTTTGACCAATTGCGCGAGCAGGGCTTCCAGTCCACCGAAATGATAGGAAATCAGGGCTGAATTGAGGCCTGAGACGCGGGCGATCGCGCGGATGGTGATGGCCGGTGCGCCTTCGCGCAGCACGATGTCCTCGGCGGCTGCGAGCAGGCGATCGGGGGCGGAAATGGGTCCATCCGACGTGCGTTGTTGCGATGCGGTAGCTGTCATGGCTTGCTTTTCGAGGTGCGTCGAATTTTAATCGCTAGATTAAACCAATGCGTTACGGAATTTCCGCAGCGCGCAGAAATCCGGTGCGAAGGGGCAGGCATGGATCTCAACCTGGATACGACATCGCAGCACGTCAGGCCGGTAACCGTCGAGGTGGCGTCGCCCTTTGTCCGCAAGCGGGTCATCGCATCGCGCTCGGCGGAAAATGTGGGTGCCACGGTTGGAACGCTCGACTTCGCGCGCGTGGGCAGTATCAGCATCGGGCGTTTCTCCTCCAGCCACAGCTGTGTGACCCAGCATCCCGTGGCGCTCACGCCATCAGCGCGCAAGAGCGTCTTCCTTGCCGTGCAGCTGAAAGGGCGCACGTCGGTGGAGCAATGCGGCCGGACCATGCGGCTTGCGCCCGGTGCCTGGGGGCTCTGCGATGCCCCCACGCCCTGTGTGTCCTCGCATTCGGAGGACGTGGACCAGCTGCATCTGCTGATTCCCCGAGAATCCGTGCGCCTGGCTGTCGACACGCGCTTCGTGGTCTGCAGGCCTTTCGCGGAGCAGTCGCGGATCTCCGAGCTCATGTGCAACACGATCGTGTCCTTGTTCGAGGAGTTGCCCCAGCTTGGCGCCCGCCATTCCGTCGACCTGGCCGACATCGCACTGAAGCTCTTCCACCTGGCCGTGACCGAACGGATCCAGCAACCTGATGGCTTCTCCGCCAAGGAAGCGCTGCGCGAGCGCATCAACCATTACGTCGAGAGCCGGCTGCGGGATTCCGGTCTCTCGCTGGACCAGATCGCCACCGACCTGCGTTGCACCAAGCGCTACCTGCACATGGCATTTGCGGACGAGGCGCGCTCGCTCAACGAATACATCTGGGACCGTCGGCTTGAACGGTGCCGGGAGGATCTCGAAAACCCGATGCGCCGCGCCGGTTCGATCACCGAGACGGCGATGAGTTGGGGGTTCAGCAATCTGTCGCACTTCAGCCGGGCCTTCCGGGACCGGTTCGGCATGACGCCGCGGCAGGTGCGCGATGCGGCCCGCCTCGTCGCGCAGCGCTGAATCGCCGTCGCACTTCCCCGCCGGAAAATTCGGACTTCCCTCCCGGCACAGCATGCGAAACGCGCATCCCTAGACTTGGATTCCATGCGCCAATCCCTTAACGCTCTGGTCGGCATGCTTGTCCTCTGCTTCGCGGCACAGGCCGAGGCAGGTTCCTTGTCCGGCCGGGTCGTCGACCCGGACGGCAAGACGGTACAGCGCCTCGAAAGCGACGTAACGGCCGTGGATGCCGCGGGCCACAAGTTCACCGGCAAGCTCACGGGCGATGGCAGCTACCGCATCGACTCATTGCCCGCAGGCAGCTACACGCTCGATCTGGACCTGCCTACCCGGCTCTTCGAGCGTTTCGCGCGCGCCGGCGTGGAAGTGGGCGCCACCGACAAGGTCGTCCTCGACCTGCGCCTTGATTGGGGCATGAACCTCGGCACGGTCGGTGATGATCCGCTGCTACAGGGCTCTGATCTGCGCGCGAAGACGAAGGACATCGACGGCCCGGTGCCCCGCACATCGGATGGCAAGCCTGATCTGTCGGGCGTCTGGACCAATTTCGGCGATTCCCTCGCGGGGGCCGCCCCGATGAAGCCCTGGGCACAGAAGCTCCATGACGAATGGAAGCAAATCAAGCAGGACAACCCGGGCGCGTACTGCCTGCCGCAATCAGGACTCATGACACTGACGAACTACCCCTACAAGTTCGTGCAGACGCCGCAGCTCATTGTGCAGCTTGTTGAGGACACGGTCATCAGCCACCGGCAGATCTTCCTGGATGGCCGGGGTCATCCGCCGGCCGAAGTCTGGAACCCATCCTGGTTCGGCCACTCCATCGGTCGCTGGGAAGGCGACACCCTCGTCGTCGAAACCGTGGGCTTCAACGACAAGACGCCGGGCTTCGGGATCCACAGCGAGGCGCTCAAGCTCGTCGAGAAATACCGTCGCACCAGTCGTGGCCGGATGGAGATCGAGGTCACTGCCGAAGATCCGGAAGCTTGGACCGGTCCCTGGACCCGCAAGAAGCTTGCCGGTCTCGTCGAAGATTCCGAGATCGTCGAATTCGTTTGTGCGGAAGGGCGTCCGGCCCATTCCGCGATGCGCGCCCCGTGGAAGGCGCGTCCCTGAGTTGTTTGCTGGAGAACCGATCATGACCCCAGTCCGTCTGCTGTCCGCTGCACTGGCCCTTGCCGTGACCTTCCCGGCCATGGCCCACCATTCCTTCGTCGCGCAGTTCGATCCGAACAAGCCGCGCACGATCGCCGGCACGGTGGTCGCGCTGGAATGGACCAATCCGCATGCCCGCTTCTTCGTCGACGTGACGGACACCAAGGGCAAGGTCACCAAGTTCGAGGTCGAACTGGGCAGCCCGAACAAGCTGCTGCGCTATGGCTGGAACCGCAACGCGATGAAGTCGGGTGACGTGGTCACCGTCGAAGGCTTCGACGCGCGCGATGGTTCCGCCTTGATCAATGCGAAGACGGTCAAGTTCGCCGACGGTCGTGCGATCAGCGCCGGCTCGTCCCTCCAGGACGATTACTCAGAAAAGAAATAGGCCAGCGCCATGTTTGTCGAGCAGATGCAGCGCGTGTCGGCCTGGATCATCGCCACGCCGGCGAGCCAGGCGGTCCAGGCCCTCGATGGCTATGTGCCGGCCACGCAGTCGGTCCATATCCTGGCCATAGCGGTCGTCGTGGCAACCACGACGATGATGAACCTCCGGCTGCTCGGCCTCATGAATCGCAGCCTGCCCATCGCCGTGCTGGGCGAGCGCCTGCGTCGACCGGTCTGGATCGCGCTCGCTGTCCTCCTGATATCGGGGCTGGCGTTGCTGCTGGCCGAACCGGAGCGCTCGCTCGCCAGTCAGGTCTTCCAGCTGAAGATGCTGCTGCTGGCCACGGCCTGCGTGCTGGTCGTCCGCCAGCAGAAGGCAATCCGTACGCAGGCTCCGGAGTGGGATTCCTTGGGCGCCGTGCCGCTTGCCGTGCGTGTGCCGGCAGCGTTCCTGCTTGGGATCTGGTCCTGCATCGTCTTCGCGGGGCGCTGGATCGCCTACGCCCAATACTGAACCCGCGGAGCAGTAGCCCATGAGTTTTGTCGATTTCCTACAGAAGCTGCAGGCCTCCCCCCTCGGCTGGACGATCAGTGGTTCAGCCGTTCTTTTTCCCTGGATCGAATCGGTCCACGTGCTGGCGATCACCTTCGTGGTGGGCTCCATCGCGATGGTCGATTTGCGTCTGCTGGGTTGGGCAGGTCGCGGTGACAGCATCGTGCGCATGTCCCGGGAAATCGTTCCGTGGACGGTCGGCGCCTTCTGCATCGCCGCCGTGACCGGCGGGCTGTTGTTCAGTTCTTCCGCGGTTCGCTACTGGGCCAACGGGTACTTCCGGGCGAAGCTCGTGCTGCTGGTGCTGGCTGGCCTGAACATGCTGGTCTTCCATTTCATCACCGGGCGCCGGATGGCCGATTGGCCGACCAGTGGGCCGCTGCCGGTGGCCGCGCGCGTGGCCGGTGGCGTGTCGCTGGTGTTCTGGGTCGTCATCGTCGTCTTCGGACGCTGGGTGGGGTTCACGCTATGAAGTTCGGACGCAGGCAGTTCATGACGCAGGCGGCCGTCGGTGCTGCGGCGTCCCTGGCGGGCGGTGGCACGGCGCAGGCCGAAGTGCTCTTCCCGAAAGATCCGAACAAGTTCGGGCGCGGCGGCTCGACCACCGGCGGCGTGAGCCGCTCGGAGCAGACGCTCTATGACTGCGAGATCGAGGGCAAGTTGCCGGTTGATCTCGACGGCAGCTTCTTCCGCGTCGGTCCGGACGCGCAGTACCCGAAGTCGCAGCAGTTTGAGGACGACATCTTCTTCGACGGCGAAGGTCACGTTTCGCTGTTCCAGTTCAAGAACGGCCACGTCGACTTCCGCAGCCGCTACGTCAAGAACGACCGCTGGAAAGCCCAGCATGCTGCCCGCAAGTCGTTGTTCGGCTACTACCGCAACCGCTCTTCCGACGACGCCAGCGTGCAGGACGTGCGGCGCGCTTCGCACAACACGCACGTCTGGGTGCACGCCAACCGGCTGTATGCGCTCAAGGAAGATTCGCCGCCTGCGTTGATCAATCCCCATACGCTTGAAACGATCGATTCGAACTACACCTTCGGCGGTGCCTACACCGCGGAAACCTTTACCGCGCACCCCAAGAACGATCCCGAGACGGGTGAGATGTTCGCCTTCGGTTACGAAGCGAAGGGACTCGGCAGCACCGACATCAATGTCATCTCGGTGGGTCGCGACGGCAAGATCAACTGGTCGGCCTGGGTGAACGCGCCCTACTGCTGCATGCTGCATGACTTCGCGGTCACGCGGCGGCACATCGCCTTCCTGGCGATCCCGATGGCCTACAACAAGGCCTCGCCGGTGCACTGGGCCTGGGACAACACGAAGCAGCCCTGGCTCGGCGTCATGCGCCGCGGCGGCGATGGCAAGGACATCCGCTGGGTGCCCGGTCCGATGAACATGAGCGATCACACGATGGGCTCCTGGTCCGATGGCGACCGGTTTTTCTGGGACATGGACGGCGCCGACGGCAACCGGTTCCCGTTCTTCCCCCACCTGCATGATCGCTTCGATCCCGTGAAGGGCCAGGCGCGCGTGCGCCGCTTCTCGATGGATCTGTCGCGAAAGTCTGTCCGCAACTTCGACATGGAAGTGCTTTATCCGGATGTCACTGGTGCCCTGTCACGGCAGGACGACCGCTACAACGTCGACCCATACCGATACGGGTTCCTCGTGTCGGCCTGGGGCAGCAAGGGTCAGGGCTGGACGATGTTCGATCACCAGAAGCGGACGCATCGCACGTTCATGCCGGGTCCGGATGCGGTGTTGAACGAGGCCGTCTTCGCACCCCGTCGCAAGGGCGCCGCGGAGGCGGACGGCTATCTGCTCGGTGTCGCGCACCTGCCGAAGGAAAACCGCTCGGAGGTGCTCGTGCTGGATACGCAGGACATTACCGCTGGCCCCATCGCGCGTGTAATCCTCCCGGGCAGGGCCACGCCCCAGATCCACGGCAACTGGATTCCGGGAGACCAGTTGCCGCCCGGCTGACCGATCCAACTTACTCAAACTGTGGTGAGACCATGTCACGCTTCCCCGATACGATGGAATTCACGCGCCTGAACCGCCCGATCGGCATCGAGTGGTCGGCCAGCAACCTGGAGGTTGAAGGCCAGATCCCGCCGGAGATCAACGGGGCCTTCTTTCGTGCCGTGCCGGACCCGGCCTTCTCGCCGCTGTTTCCGGACGATTCCATCCTCTCCGCCGATGGCATGGTCAGCCGCTTCTCGTTCGAGAACGGCACTGTCGATCACGCCATCCGCTACCTGCGTACGCCGCGTTTCGAGGCCGAGCGCGTCGCGCGGCGCGCGCTCTTCGGTCGTTACCGAAACCCGTTCACTGATCTCCCGGAAGTGCAGGGCACGGACCGCGCTGTCGCGAACACGACGCCTGTCTGGCATGGCGGCCGGCTCTTCATGACGAAGGAAGATGCCCTGGCCTACGAGGTGAACCCGCACACGCTGGAAACCGTGGGTCCCTGGACCTACGAGGGCAAGTTGCGCTCGCCCACGATGACGGCCCACCCGCGCGTCGACCCGGTGACCGGCGAGATGTTCATGTTCGGCTACGAGGCCGGTGGTCTTTGCAGCGATGACGTCGCCTATTTCATCGCCGACCGTGATGGCAACCTGAAGTCGGAAGAGTGGTTCAAGGCGCCGTACTGCTCGCTGATGCACGACTTCGGCCTTACCGAGCGTTGGGCCGTCTTCGCGGTCTTCCCGACCAAGACCGACCTCGAGCGGCTCAAGCAGGGTGGCGTCCATTGGAGCCACGATGCCGACGGGGACGCCTGGATCGGCATCATGCCCCGCTATGGCAAGGGCTCGGAGATGCGCTGGTTCAAGGGCCCCAAGGGGGTCTTCGCCTTCCACTACATCAACGCCTGGGACGAGGGCGACACCGTCCACCTCGACATCTGCCTCGCGGATTCGAATCCCTTCCCGTTCATCCGCGCTGCTTCCGGCGATTTCCGACCGACCTTCGATCTGAAGATGACGTCCACGCGCTGGACCTTCGACATGTCGAACCCGGCCGATACTTTCGTCGCCCGCGACATCTGCCCGCCGGGTGACTTGCCGCGTCTGCGCGATGCGGACCTCAGCCGGCCCTATTCGCATTTCTGGATGCCGAGCATGAATCCCCAGGGTGGTCCGCCGGTGCCGGGTGGTCCGGTCGGTGCGCAGTTCAACTGCCTGCTGCGGATCGAGCCGGCCACTGGCCGGATCGGCATGGCGCAGTTCGGACCAGGGACTGCGGTCAGCGAGCCCGTGCATGTGCCGTCGGGCAAGCCGGGGCATGACGGCTGGCTCATCCTCGTCGTCGATCGTGAGATCGATCCCGGGCACCACGCGTCAGAGCTCGTGATCATCGATGCGACTGACATCGGAGCGCCACCCGTGGCGCGCGTCCGTGTTCCGGTTGCGTTGCATCCGCAGATCCATGGGTGCTGGGTGTCCGGCGCGCAGCTCGCGCAGTCGCGTCACAAGGGCTGACGGAGGCGTCATGGCCATGACGGAGTTGCACCGCCGCTACCTCGCGCGCGAGACAGCGGTCAGCGCCGTGGTCAATGCGGCGCTGAGCGGGTTCGTGTGCTGGCTGGTGTTTGGTCGCAGTGGGGCGGCGTCAATCGACGACGCCCGCGCCTTCGCGACCGACTTCCTGCCGCAGGCCTTCATCCTCTCGCTCATGAGCACGCTGGTGCCCGGCGCGGTGACGCGCCGGCGCATGCGGATGGGCGAGGTGCAGGCCCTGGAGGGTCCGCCGTCGAAACTGCCGCGCAACCTGCTGCTGCGCGCGCTGTGCATCGCTGGCCTGGCGATGTTGATCGGCGGTGGGGCGGCCCTGCTGCTGACCCTGGCGGTCTGGCAGGGGCCGCTGTCGATCGCGCAGGTTTACGCGATCAAGGTGTTGTTCGGCGTACTGCTCGCCGTGCCGGTCACGCGCATCGGCCTGCGCGCTGCGCTGGCCGACCGCGTTACCTGAGGAATTCGCGGCAGGGGCCGGCTCAGGGCCGGCCTTTCCACGGCGCGCGCTTCGACACTTCGGAGGCGTGCCCTTCTGCGCAGACGAATTCGACGATTTCCGTGCCGTCGGCAAGGCCCATCATCCACTTGCGCGTGTGCGGCCCTGTCCAGGCTTCCGGGTCCTCGGCGAACAGCTCGACCTGCATGCGTCCGTAGCTCACGCGTGTGTACTTCTCGACGATGTGCAGCTTCTCGGTGTGGATGCCGAAGCCCGGGGTGATCTCGTTGAAACCCACTGTGTCGACGACCAGCGTGTCGCCTTCCCAATGCGCGATGGAATGGCCGTACCACGCCGGATTCCATTCCGCCGGATCCGGATGCGACCGGCCATCCATGAAGAACTGGCGATGGCCGGGGTCCATGTCTTCGGTGAGCTGCACGATCCGGTCGCGGGCCACCACGAAACGCGTCGGATAGGCCATCAGGGTGGGCACGGCGACCTGTGGCAGGCAGTAGGCGCCGGCATTGTCCTGCTTGAGTTTCGCCAGTTCGTCGGCCATCGCCTGTGCCCAGGGCTTCATCGGCATGGCCGGCGGAGCGAAACCGTCACCGATGTTCGTCCAGACGCCGGAAAGGTCCGGATGACCGTCAGCCAGTCGCGGGACCGGGCCGTCGACGTTCTTCGTCTTCGCGCGCAGGTCGGCGCCCTGCAACAGCGGGTCGTCGCCCACCGTGCCCAGATTCATGCCCCAGGAAATGTGCAGGTCCAGTTCGACCGGCTTGCCCGGGACGACGACCACATTGGCGCGCTGGTAGCGCTCGTAAAGCCGCGACGGCAGCACCAGATCAATGTTGTAGGTGCCGGCCGGCACCTGCGGGATCGAGTAACGGCCATCGCTGGCCAAGCGGCCCTTCACCATCTTGCCCGTGATGGTGTCCGTCAGCGTGACATCGGTTTCCAGCCGCACCACCACGCTCCCATCGGGATCGACGACGCGGCCGAGGATCGCGCCGGCGGGTGCCGCGGCGTGCAGGGCGGTCGCCAGCAGCAGGGCGGCGGCGCCGGAAGAAAGTGAACGCAGCATGGTGGTCCTCCGATGAGTGTGGCGCGGAGAATGCGAAACGTCCGCGCATGTGGTCAATGACCGGAGAAGCCGATTCGTATCGAATCAGGCCTCCAGTTCGCGCCCAACACAATTGCCCTTCACCTTGAGGAAAGCACGGATTGCGCTGGTCCCTA
Organism: Pseudomonadota bacterium; assembly: GCA_947454665.1. Classification (GTDB taxonomy): domain Bacteria; phylum Pseudomonadota; class Gammaproteobacteria; order Steroidobacterales; family Steroidobacteraceae; genus ZC4RG30. Next base: position 16,744 of record CANGMU010000018.1, read on the forward strand.
GACTCCGCGCTGTAGCTGATGCTTCGCGTCGCATATCCAGAATAGAGGGGAGAGTCCATGAGCAACGTGCGCGTCCGGGCCGTGGTGTCCGGTATCCTGTCAGTGGCCGGCCTTCAGGCCGCCGGAGCGGCCTTTGCCGCGGATGACCTCACCGAGGTCGTCGTCACCGCCCAGCGGCGTGAGCAGCGTCTGCAGGACGTGCCGGTCGCCGTGTCCGTCGTCGCTGGCGCGCAGCTCGAGCGCGAGAACGTGAAGTCGCTGCAGGACCTCACCAGCTCGCTGGCCAACGTCAAGATTTCCACCGGTACGCTGACGAACTCGATGACCGTGCGCGGCGTCGGTTCCGGTAACAACAGCGGCTTCGAGCAGTCCGTCGCCACCTTCGCCGACGGCGTGTATCGCCCGCGTTCCCGCGCGACGAATGCCGCGCTGCTCGACCTGGAGCGCGTCGAGGTCCTCAAGGGCCCGCAGACGACGTTCTTCGGCGCCAACGCCATTGCCGGCGCGCTGAACATCACGACGCGCAAGCCGGGCAAGGAGTTCACCTACAACGCCAGCGCGCTGTACGGCTTCAACGACGGTGAGTACAACATCGAGGGCGGCGTCACCCTGCCGGCCTCCGACACTCTGAGTTTCCGCGTTGCCGGCCGCGTGTCGGGCATGGACGGCTACGTCACGATGCGTGACGGCAGCAAGAAGGGCCCCAACGACGACAGCAAGCAGGGCCGCGTGTCCTTCCGCTGGACCCCGGGCGACATCTTCGAGTCGAATTTCCGCCTCGACGTCGGCACGTCGCGCACCGACGAGGCCGTGCCGCTCGAGGCGATCGGTTGCCCGCCGGGCGCCGGTTATCCGGCCCCGCTGCCGCCGGTCGGCGCTCCGTCCAACTGCGCCCTGGCGCTGCTGACGAATCCCAAGCTCGAGTCGTCGCTGAACTTCCACAGCGACTCGCCGCCGTCCTGGTACAACTACGACTTCCTCGAGGCGGCGTTCACGAACACCTGGTCGCTGGAAGCGGGCACGGTTTCGTCGATCACGTCCTACTTCGACCACGAAGCGAACAACCGCACGCAGCTGGTGGCGCTGTCCTTCCCGAACTACACGGCCAAGGGCTATGACCCGCTGCCGTCGGAAGTGCGCGAGAAGTATCACCAGGCCAGCCAGGAGCTGCGCTTCACGTCGAAGTCCGGCGGTCGCTTCGAATACATGTTCGGCGCGTACTACGCCGAGGCCGGTTGGACCAACACGTCCGGCACGGGCTTCTTCTTCATCCCCTTCGGCAACATCCTCTCCGGCGCGCCCTTCAACATGCCCGCCACGCCGGGTGATGCGTTCACCGGTGTGCCGCGCGTCACGACGCAGGACAAGACGACGTCGGGCTTTGCGTCCGCCACCATCCATGCGACGGATGCCCTGCGCGTCAACCTCGGCGCCCGCTACTCGCGGATCGTCAAGGATGGCCAGCGTTCGCTGACCTTCGGTACGTCGGTCAACAACGAGTTCGACAGCTTCGTGCCGTTCTCGAACCAGATCCTGCGCACGGGTGCCTGCATCATCCTGACCTGCGACAACAACCCCTTCACCCCGGCCCAGATCGTGAACAGCAAGTTCATGCCTTCGGCCGGTGTGCAGTACGACGTCAGCAAGGACCTGATGGCTTACGCGACGTTCACGACCGGTTTCAAGGCCGGTGGTTTCAGCGGCGCCGCGACGTCGAACACCTTCGGTCCGGAAGAGGTTGATTCCTACGAGGCTGGTATCAAGGGAAGCTTCCTTGATCGTCGGCTCACGTTGAATGCGGACGTGTTCCGCATGAACTACACGGGCCTGCAGGAAACGGCTTATACGCAGACGCTGGCGTCCATTGTTCTGAACGCCGCGGAATCCGTGGCCCAGGGCCTCGAGGTGAATGGCGACCTGCGCGTCAACGACGTGCTGCGTCTCCATGCCGATCTCGCTTACCTGGATTCGACCTA